>JBOHTB010000028.1:0-71207 GCA_050733435.1 Gemmatimonadaceae bacterium
TACTCACACCCGAGCTAATCAGCGTACCCAGCGTACGGGTAAAGCGCGACACCGCCGATTTGCGGAGCACGTCGCCGAGGACGGGCGCGTGAAGCATCAGGCGGTCGATGACGAGCTTGCCGTTCGACGTCGCGTAGTACTTCTTGAGCGAGTAGCCGCCGATGATGATGACGGCGCCGATGACCCACCAGTACGCCTTGAGGAATCCCGAGGCGCCGATGACGATTCGTGTCGGTAATGGCAGCGACTGGCCAGCTGATGCGAACATGCTAGCGAACACGGGAATGACGAAGATGAGGAGAGTCACGACCGCTATGGCCGCGACGCTCATGATGACGGCAGGATAGATCATCGCGCCCTTCACCTTTCTCACGAGGGCGTCGTTCTTTTCCAGGAAGGTCGCAAGACGGAGCAGGATGGTGTAGAGAATACCGCCCGCTTCACCGGCGGCGACCATGTTGACGTAGAGATTGGTGAAGGCGCGCGGATGCTTCGAGAGAGCATCCGCGACGGTGTTACCGGACTCGACGTCGAACACCACTTTTTTGGTTACCTCGGCGAGCGCTTTGTTGTCGGTCTGTTCGGCGAGAATCGTCAGCGCCTGCACGAGCGGCAGACCGGAGTTGATCATCGTCGAGAACTGACGGGTGAAGATGACGATGTCGCGGGTTTTGATGGAGCCGCGCCCGATCTTCTTGGCGGCATCCTGGTCGATCTTGACGACACTCAGGCGCTGCTTTCTGAGCTGCGCAATAACGTCGTCGCGAGAAGAGGCGTCGATCGTCGCGGTTCGCAGATCGCCGTTGAATGCTCTCGCAGTGTAGGTGAACGTTGCCATGAACTAATCCTCTATTAACGTCTGACCGGTGAGCCCGGCGCGGGCCCCCGTGTTGGCGCGGATTTGCCGGGCGCGGCCTTCGCGCTTCCGTCTTCTCCCGGGTCGAGCTGTCCTATCATGCGCTGGAATTCCGTCGGATCGCCGCTGACGCGGAGACACTCGTCGGCAGTGACTTCGCGAGCCATGTAGAGCTGGTACAGCGCGTCGTTGAGCGTCTGCATGCCGTATTTCTTTCCGGCCTGCATCGATGAGTAGATCTGGTGCACCTTGTCGTCGCGGATGAGTGCTCGGATGGCCGGGGTGACGACGAGAATTTCAGCCGCCATGACGCGACCCTTTCCTTGTGCCTTCGGAAGAAGCGTCTGGGTGACGATGCCCTCCAGAACGAAGGCAAGCTGGGCCCTGACCTGCGACTGTTGGTGCGACGGAAAGACGTCGATGATGCGGTTGATCGCTTCGGCCGCTGAGTTCGTGTGTAGAGTTGCGAACGCGAGGTGACCGGTCTCAGCGATGGTGAGCGCCGCCTGGATTGTCTCCAGGTCGCGCATTTCACCGATGAGGATGACGTCGGGATCTTCGCGGAGTGCGTATTTGAGCGCGTTGGCGAAGGACTTCGTGTCGCTTCCTATCTCGCGCTGATTGATGATGCAGCCCTGGTGCTTGTGAATGAACTCGATCGGATCTTCGACGGTGATGATGTGGCCTTTGCGCTCGCGATTGACCTTGTCGATCATCGCGGCGAGGGTCGTCGACTTACCTGAACCCGTTGGGCCGGTCAGCAGAACGAGACCGCGGGGCTTCTCAGCCATTTTTGCGATCGAGCCGGGCAAGCCGAGCTGATCGAACGTCTTGATCGCGAATGGAATCTGTCTGACGACGAGTGAGACGCAGCCCCGCTGCTTGAAGACATTGCCGCGGAAGCGCGCCAGATTCTGGATGCCGAATGAAAAGTCGAGCTCGTCCTCGAGCTCGAAGCGTTTCTTCTGCTGCTCCGTGAGGACTGAGTAGGCGATCTGGAGCGTGTCCTTCGGCGTCATCATGTAATCGACACCCGAGTTGGTGATGTCGCCGTCGACGCGAAGCTTTGGCCGTTCACCCGCCACTACATGCAGGTCGGAAGCATTGCGAGAGACCATTTCCTCGAGAAGCGCGCGCAGGTTTACTCCCTGCGATGGCGCTGGGGGCGCCGACGGAGTCGAGGTGTCTATGAACGGTAGAGATGTCATCAGAATTCGGTTCGAGAGTTGAGGATCATGCTGCGGTTTCGCGGACAACCTGCTCGAGAGGAGTGATCCCCTTGAGCACTTTCAGCCAGCCGTCCATGCGAAGCGTGAGCATTCCCTCTTCGACGGCGACCTTCTGGATCTCTGCCGCGCCGGCGCTCTGCATGATCAGTTTTCGCAGGCGCGGCGTCATATTCATCACTTCGTAAATTCCCTGTCGTCCCTTCAGTCCGGTGCCGTCGCACTGTTCGCAGCCCCTGCCGCGAAACGCCGGAAGGTCTTCCATCTTCGTGTCCAGCGTGATCCCTTCCATATACGGCTTCGCGGTCTCGGTGGCGCGGGTCTTCGCATCGTTCAGCGCCATGTCGGTGAAGTGCAGATCGCGCAGGGTGACCCCGCCGCCGATCTTGGCGCCAGCGATCTCCGCCGCATCCATCTTGTAGCCTTCCGCGCACTTGGAGCAGACTCGCCGCACGAGACGTTGGGCGAGCACGAGGTTGAGCGCAGACGCGACGTTGAATGGCTCGATACCCATGTCCATCAGACGAGTGACTGTCTCAGGAGCGGAATTCGTGTGCAACGTCGAGAGCACGAGGTGACCAGTGAGCGCTGCCTTGATGGCGATCCCGCCCGTCTCCAGATCTCGAATTTCTCCCAACATGATGATGTTGGGGTCCTGACGAAGGAACGCCTTCAGCGCGGCGGCGAAGGTCATTCCGATCTCGTTACGAACGAGGACCTGATTGATGCCGAACAGGTTGTATTCGACCGGGTCTTCCGCCGTCATGATGTTGACGTCGATGTTGTTGATCTTCGACAGAGCCGAATAAAGTGTCGTCGTCTTACCGGAACCTGTCGGTCCGGTCACCAGCACCATCCCGTAAGGGTTCGAGATTGCTTCCATCAGCTCGCGTTCGGCGCGCGGCTCGATGCCGAACGTCGAGAGGTCCAGTGTCAGGTTGCCCTTGTCGAGAATACGGAGCACGACCTTTTCACCGAACAACGTCGGTAGAGTCGACACACGGAAGTCGATCACCTTGCTTCCAATCTTGAGCTTGATGCGTCCGTCCTGAGGGACGCGACGTTCGGCGATGTTGAGGCTCGCCATGATCTTGAATCGGGAAATCAGCGCCGGCCGCATCTTGATGGGCGGCTTCATGATTTCCTGGAGCGCGCCGTCGATGCGGTAGCGGACGCGCAGCTCCTTCTCGAAGCACTC
Organism: Gemmatimonadaceae bacterium; assembly: GCA_050733435.1. GTDB lineage: Bacteria > Gemmatimonadota > Gemmatimonadetes > Gemmatimonadales > Gemmatimonadaceae > UBA4720. Next base: position 3,281 of record JBOHTB010000028.1, read on the forward strand.
GAAGTGAATGTCGGACGCTCCTCTCTTGAGCGCGTCGGTCATTATCGCGTTGATAAGCTTGACTACGGGAGCTTCGTCGACGAGTGCGCCGCCTGCGGCGTCGGCTGCGTTGTCGTTTTCGCTCTCGAGAATCTCGACGTCGTCTTCTTCGGCGATGTCAGCGAGGAGATTTTCCATCTGCGCTTCGCCCGAGGCATAGAACTTCTCGATCGCGTTGCGGAGAGTGAACTCGCCGGCGATGACGGGGAAAATATCCAGACGGGTTATGAACTTGATGTCGTCGAGCACGGACATCGACGCCGGATCCGACATCGCTACCGTGAGAGTGCGTCCGTCGCGTTTGAGCGGGAGCACGCTGTGCTTGAGGGCGAGCTCACCGGGAATGAGCTTAGCGATGCGCGGGTCGACCTGGAATTTCGTCAGGTCGACAGCGGGCATCTTGTGCTGCCGCGCGAGCATCCGGGTGAGGTCAGTTTCCTTGACGAAACCGAACTTGACCAGGTTGTAGCCAACGCGCGTGCCGTTATGTCTCTGCTCCTGGAGAGCCTTAGTGAGCTGATCCTGGGTGACCAGCCCTTCTCTCAGAAGCAGATCGCCGATTCTCGGCGTTTTGGCGGCAGGAGCTGTCAAGGACGCATGTCCCTCCGGTGAGGCTTCCCGCGTGCTTTTGGCAGCTCGGATCGCCTGGGTATGACTGTGTTTGTAGGACGCGGAACGAGGGAGAAGGTTACGTTCGAATCGAGCTTTGCTACCATAGAGGGACCGACCCCTTTCACGCGCGTCAGACCTTCCATCGAACCGAACGGTCCGAAGGAATCGCGGTCGGCGACGATGCGCTTCGCGAGCGCTGGTCCGATGAACCGAAGCGCCTCGATATCCTTCTCACTGGCGGTGTCCAGGTCGACCCGACCGGGCGGTTTTGGCGGAGCCTTCTGCTTCTTTTCGCGCTTGGGTTTATGTAAGGCTGAATGCCGAGCGGAGTCCGCAGCCTTTATCTGACGCTCGAGAGCTGATCTCGCACCGGCGTCGGCCGGCGAGCGGCTCCGAAGGCTGTGATAGGCGCGACTCGATGCGCCCAGAGCGAGGACGGTCGAAAAAAAGAGCAGCGCTTTCCGTTCGGCGGGAGTCGGCATGCACCGACGCTACCACCGGAACGGATAGCTACATCATCGAAGGCGCCCGTGTAAGCGCGTAGTCTTCCATCGCTACTTTCTGGTTACGAGAGCGGCGGCAACGTCTCCAACGATACCCAGGGATCGCGCGGAGATCTTGTCCATCGTGTCCTGCGGCGTGTGGTGTGGCGGATAATCGAGATCTATTACGTCGATTACGCGCAGACCTGCGTCGAGCAGAGGAATGTGATCGTCGACGACTTCCCCCCCGCTTTCCTGAACGAACACGTCGCCATAGCCGAGATCGGCGGCCGTCTGCCATACGCGCGCGACGACATCGGGCTCGCGCTGGAACGAGAACATCTCGTAGGGAATTCGCAGATCCTTGTCGCCGATCATGTCCCAGAGCACTCCATAGAGAGGGCGATAATCCGGCGACGGAAGATGGGTAGCGAAGTATTTCGCACCGATTAGGACGTCCACCTCCGGTGGTCCAAAGTCGCCGTAGTCCTCGCCGTCGGTGAATAGCAAATCAACTCCTACCGTCGGCTTCTTTTTTCGAAGCAGGTCGCCAAGGGCCACGAACATCCCGACTCCCGAAGCTCCGTCGTTCGCGCCGGGCACGGGCATCTTCCGCTCCGCCGGCGTTGCCGCTGATTCCGACACCGGCCGGGAATCCCAATGAGTCAGGAAGAGAACGCGCTCCTTCAGCTCAGGGCGAAAGCGCGCGAGAATGTTGCGGAGCTGAAGCTTTTTTCCGTTGGCGGTGGTGTGCGTGAAGGCTTGCACGATGACGGTGTCGGCGCGCGCGCGCATCTGAGAAATGATCCAGTCACCGGCCTTAGCCGCCGCCGGAGTGCCGGGCACGCGGGGGCCGAAATCGACCTGGGCCTTCGCGTAGTTGTAAGCCGAAGTGCCATTGAATCCAGTCGAAGTCGATTTGGTTCCCGCCGAGACTCGAGCAGCGCTTCCCTTCTGCGCATCGCCGCGGCAAGCGAGGGCGAGGTACACAACCATTGCGACCAGCACTGATCTCACTTGAATTCCCCGGCGTAGAACTGCAGGTGCATCACGGCGCTCAGCACTGTCTGGCTGAAGTTGCGGTTAAGGTTACGATCGAAGCTCTCGACGCGCGAGATCACGAAGCTCGATGACAGATTTTCCGCGACATCTGTATCCGCGCTCATGCTGAAGGCGCGACGGCCGTTGTCCGACAAACGGCTCTCACCGGTGAGCGCGAGGGGATTGACGACGAAATTCTGACCGAGGCTTTTCTGGAAGCTGAGTCGCGTCCGCAGATCGCTCCGCGCATTCCAGTCCGCGGGAAGCTTCCACGGCTTCGCGAGGTCGATGCTGAAATCGGAATTGTCGCCGTTGCTTCGCAACCCCGGGTTGGCGTCGAGACGTTTGGAGAGTGAGAATCCGACGGTGCTCGATACGGGCCGCTCGCCCGCGAACACGACCGAACCGCTCAACGGATACGTTCTGACGCGGAGCTCGGCTCGATCGTCGGTGACCTCTCCGCGCAACGGTTCGGTCCCGTTGACTTGCCGCGTCTCGAGCATTCGAGCGTTTGCACCCAGGCTGGAGATGATTGCGCCAAGTCCGGCTGGCTTGCCTGTCCAACGGAACGAGACATCGGGAAAGACTATCTGCGTCCCATCCACGACGTCCTGGCCTTCATCGAACCTGCGCGTCCAGTTTCGAGTGTTGATGCGCTGGTACCTCGTAGCAATGCTGGCGCCCAGCGGAAGATTCAGGGATTGATTGAGAGATAGCTGCGTGACAACGCCGACGCTGGTCGCGAGCTGACCGCCCTGCTCGCGGAAAGTATTGATTCCGCCGAGCGCGAACTGGTACCCGAGTGTCGGCGGAGCGGCACTGCCATCGTAGACGGACAGCACGCTTCGGTTGAAGTTGATGTCGACAGGTTGGAGTCCGCCGAGAAATCCGCGCATGAAGCTGCCACTATCGGTGTGGAGCTTGATGGCGCGCGGCAAATCCAGGGTGAGTCCGGCTGTCGTCGTCTGCGAGTTCCCCAATCGACGCGGTATCTGGAGACTGCTCGTACTGTCGCCTTGGCGGGCGAGGCTCAACGTGTTGGGATCTCGCAGCATGTTATACGAAGTTCCAAAGTCCAGCCGCGGCCGGAACCAGGCAGTGATCGGCGGAGAGATGTTGATGCCCGCCTGCATCGCGCGCTCGCGCTCGAGGCCTGTGTCGTATCCAGCGAATCGATCGCGATCACCCGATGCGACGACTCCGAGCGGAGTGTCGCTGCCGTAACCACGAAGATCACGCACTGATGTGAGATCCCATCTTACCGACGCTGCCTTGAACGGGTGAAAGACGAAGCTCGTCCCGTTTCTCCAGGTGAGAGTTCGTCCGTTGACCGGCCGCGCGGTATCGTCGAGGGCAACGGCGGGCTTGAGGAACGACAGCCTGTTGTCGTAGCCATTCGTGTAGACGCTCGTGAGATGAAGCTCGGTAGGTGACCACCGCGAGATCTCGGGCGCAATGGCGCGCAGCAGATTGAAGTCGAGGCCGACCACGAAGTTCTTTGCCTTACCGTCCTCGTACTCGCTGCGCGAGGCGCCATTCGTGAACGAAGAGGTGAGCGCGAGATTGTTGAGAATCGGAGCCCATGAGCCGGTTAATGGTTTTGTGCGCCGAAGGCTCAGAGTCACAGAGGTCGCTGCAGACTTGGGCGTTCGCAGTCCCTGAACTGCATCGGCTTCGATGTCGGATTGCGATACATAAAAAGGGTCAACCGAAGTCGACGTGTAATTGACCGTTAGAGGAATAGACAGACCGAGCGAAGCCGGCAGGAGCTTCTCCAGCCGAAACGCCGAGGTGAAGTCGACATCGTTGTCGGTGAGAAACGTCGGCTGCTCCGCCAATTGTCTGAAGTTCGGATCCCGCCGGCTGGCATTGATCCGGATATCAGCGAAGTCGCTGGCGACTATGGTAAGACCTGTCTGGCCCGCAAAACCAGTCTGGTTGATGGCGCCGGCAAGCCTAATGTCGTCGACCCACATCTCGAGAGTATCGGTGGGGTTGATTGGATTGGCGCCCGCGCCGGTTGGCATCCGCAGCATTCCCACCGCCAGTTGTTGAACAGCAGCAAGATTCGGCGGACTCACTCCAGGATCGATCGTGTAAACGATGTACCCGCTGTCGCAAGCGGCGTATAAAGACGGCGTCGTGGTGCCGGTTGGCAGCGGAGTGTTCGCCACGAGCACGGAGTCGATGCCAGTGCACGTATTTCTTTGCTTACCCTGCAGATAGGCATTCTGAATCTGCGCTCTGAGCGCGAATAATCGCGAGAAGTCGACGCGAATCTCGGGGAGCCAGGCGGCCTGACCCGCGCCGAAATTGAGCGGTGTCCGGTACATGTAGAAATTGTTGTCGTCGCGCGCGATCTTGATGTAAAACTGGAGCTCTCCGCCGGGTCCCCATCCGCTGTTGACCCCGCGCGCCCAGACTCTGAGCTCCTTGTAGCTCATGAAATTCTTCTCGCCTTCGGGAAACCGGTAATAGGCCTCCGCTCTGTCGAGAGGCGCCATACCGGTAGCTGTGAGCCGGAGAGATCGTTCGTTCACCTGGACGAGGCCGGGCTGGAAAGCCACGGTCTTGCTGGTCGGCGCGTCGGTGACGCCGGGGGGTGAGACATACGACGCCCCACCATTGCGCGGATTTTTATCCTGCGTTCCAATCACGCCGGACTGGACGGCGCCGAAAGTCTCCTGGTCGCCCGCGATTCCACGCAGCGTTCGGTCGCTGATCTTGAGCCAGGGCGCGCCCGTCAATCGCAGTCGTGCGAGCGGAACGGTACTGAACTCGTCGTCGCCGAGTCCGTCGCCGGAGATCATCGTGATACGTAAGGCTCTCGCGCGCCGGAGGAGCGGATGTCCCAGTGAATCGTCGGGCGTTCGGAACGGCACCCGAAAAAGCACCCAGCAGACGTTGTCGCGCGGCAGACGCGACTGACCAGCGAGCTGCGGTGGCTCGCTGCATTTTCCGATGCGCGTCCACTTGGCCTGGTCCGCGAGATTCACGATGTAGCGTTGCCACTGTTCCTGATCGCGCTCGGCGGTGGTGAGATTGAGAACGTTGTCTGCGTCGATGTCCTCCTCGTCCAGCCGGTTGTTGGCGACAGTGCAATTTGTCCTCGAGTCGCCGAGGAGCTGGAGAAGCCCGTAACCGCCCCTGCATGTTCTGGCGGAGAAAACGGTATCGACCTGCTTCGGGTCACCGGGGACGTTGTCGAGCACGATGAGCGTGTCGACGACATCGCCAGCGAGTCCATTGTCGTTGCTCGCTGCGTTGAACGCGCGCGAGAACGGATCGCGCTCGCTGTCGAGGATATCCAATCCCTGGATTTTCTTTCCCCGGTACGTCGTATCGCGCGAGCCGGGAGTCGAACCCGGAGTTATGACGAGCGTGTCCGGTCCGAAGGTGACTGAATTCTCCGATATGTCGCCGAAATCAAAAACGAGAGTTGGATTCTTTGTCACCTGCGTGATCGGTATCTGCGCCCAGAACTCCAGATTCTCGGCGTGCGAGATATCGGCGCCGCTCGGCGCCAGGACGGTTCGCACCGAGCGCCAGCGACGGCCCGCGGGAGCGGTCGGAATTGTCCAGCGGAACCCGCTCGTCACGGGATCGAGCTGTCCGCCGACCGATAGCGGGTAAAGCGTGAGCCAGAGCAACTGCTCTGGACCGGCCACACCTGCTCCGACCTGCGACACCAGCGTATCGATCTGGTCGATGCTGTATCGAACTGCCTTTCGGTCGGCGTCAACGCCGTTGGTTTGCCATGCGAGCGTGGCTGCCCGTGTCAGATCGAAAACTCCAGTACCGAATCTGGCAGGGATGGTCGTGCCAAGCGCCGGCTGGCTGCTGAAGTACCACTGGATGTCGGAGAGCGAGATTGGAAGTCCGCCCTCGCCTTCGAAGGATTCCAGATATGCCTGCTGCGACTTATTCGTTTGAGGCCGACTGGCCGCGAGCTCCGCGGAAAAACCAATGCGGGATGGAACCGTTGTCGGACCGAACGGGAGCTTCGAGACCAGACTTGTGAGCGGGTCGGCGTCGAAGCTGAATAGCGCGCTCATGCCTGCGACAAGAGATGCGGCCGGCTCGAATCCGAGCGGTGGACGGGTGAAGTTGCTGTGCTGATTCTGAGAGATCGCGGTGAAGTTTATCTCGCCGTTATCGAGCGGAAGTTCGGCGGTAGCGCCGAAAATCGAAGTCGGGGTTTCCTCGAAGACCGGATTCTCCTCGTACTGGACGGTCACCTGTCGCGGCCGGGGAAACAGCGTGTCGGGGCGATTGAATGACACGCGCCCGAGATCGTAGTCGACCGAGTAGTCGGTACCGCGCGTTAGTGGTATCCCGTCGACGAGCAGTCGCTCGGAGTTGGGTCGCACCTGCACCGTGCCGAGCATGAGCGTTCCGCCTTCTCCGCTCCCCTCCGCCTGATACTTGGCCTGAATGTGGTAGACAGCCTCGGGTCTCTGGGCGGACCGGACGTATTCAGGCGGAGTCGTGTAGATCGTGTCGTTGGTCGGATTTCCGCCAACGGCAAGTCCGTTGGATGCGAACGGCTTCGCCGAGGGAAAAATCAGAAACTGATCGCGAATGACTTTCGAGCCCGGCGAGCCGAGGCTCAGCTCGAAATTCGGATCGCTGGGGCGCGGCCAGAGGCGATTCTCCAGGTCGAAGCTCGAGCTGTTGGTCGATTGTGCGAGCCCGAAAAGCTTGAGGTACGTATCAACGCCGCCCGCGACGGGCTTCTCCTGATCCTCGCTGCTCCCAGTCACGATCTTGAGGGTGACGCTCTGCCTGCGCACGTCGGATCCGCCGAGACGATAGACGCTTCTTATCTCACGATCGAATTGTGGATCGCCGGGCTGAACGTTCGGATCCCAGATCAGATTCGCAAACTGCTCCCGATTGGGCGTGAAGGTGAGATCGGGTGTGCCGCCGGTGGAGACGTAGGTCGTGTCGCGGCCGTTGATGCGAACGCGATACGCGACGACGAGCCGTTCGTTGTTGAGCGCCAGCGGCCTTACGAGCGCGATCCACAGAAGCGAAGGATCAGCGTAGTAGTCGACACCTTCGCGAAGGTACTCGTATACCTGTCCCCGCCGGGACCGCGAATCGCCGATCAGCCGAAATTGCGGACCGCTCGGATTTGGAGGCTGCCCGCCGATGAGGAGTCGGTAAAGGAAGATTTTCGTCGGCCTCAGCGTGTCGGGAAGCGAGGCTGAGAGCGAGGTCATTCGTCGCGAATCGAGGATGTCGATGTTCGGATACGCGCTGCCGAAAACCCTCGGATCTACGGTGAAGAAGAAACGCCGCGCCTCGAACTGGTAGTCTTCGATTTTCCGATCGATCGCCTGGAGGGTTCGATCGCCGACAGTGAAGACGTGGTCGCGGATGATGTTTCCCTTCTGCTGCGCGAGAATCGTCTTGACGCGCATCGATCCGATCTTCAGCACGCTCTGGATTCCGTAGTTACCGCTCGGGATCCCGGCCGTGATGTAGCGAGAGGCCGGCGGCTGAAACGTGACGTTTCCGATCTCGAGTCGCTGGAGCAGCTCGTTGCCCTTCCCCTCGTAATAGACGGAGATGTTGTTCGAAGCATCAAACTCGCGCTGAGTGTCGTAGTCGAGGTTCACGTGGACCCTGTCGGCGATAGTTCCCCCTGACTTGGCGGCGAACTGGAAATCGACGATCGGCTCGAAGGCGCTTCGGCAGTTTGCGCTCGCGTCGAGGAAGAAAGCCGAGGAGCAGAGCGCGCTCTGATTTTTTTCGCCGCGCAGCTCGAGACGTCCATCGAGCTGGAGACCCAGGTCCGCGTACTCGCCGAGTATCGGCACCGGTTTTGGCGTGATCGTCGGCTTTGGCTTCGGGGGCAATTCGCCGGGGTACGCAGGAGCCGCGGCGGCAGTCGCGAAATTGCTGGTCGCGATCTGTCCCCACACGGACTCCAGGATCGTCCTCATGTTCTGCTGAAATGCTGTCGCGCGCGCAGCTTCGATCTGAGCCTGGGCCTGGCGGAAAGCTTCTCTGTCTCCAATCGAGAGAATCGAAGGAAGTGTGAGCGGAAGCGTGTCGCGACCGAGCCGAAGTCGAATACCTGGTGTGCCAGGAGTCCCCGTTGGCGGAGTAACCGGCTGGGTCGGTGGATTGGTTCTAGTCGTGTCCTGTGCGCGCGCTGTCGAGCCGTGCGCGCACAACACGAGAAGCGCGCACATCGCGAGCGTGAAAGTGCGTCCGCAACGCTCAGTGACGCGCGCGGAACTCGTTGTCTGCGTGTCGCTTACCCGCGAGCGCACGGTATATTTCACGCTGTGAAGATACTGCACCGCTACGTTCTTAAGGAACATCTGGGGCCGCTTACCTTCGCCCTGACGGCGCTGACTTCGATCCTGCTGCTGCAGTACATCGGGAAGCATTTCGGAGAGCTCGTGGGCAAGGGACTGCCGACGTTCGTAATAGCCGAGTTCTTTGGCCTCTCGATCCCGCTGACGGTGGCGTTGACGCTTCCGATGGCTGTTCTGGTGGCCACTCTTTACGCCTTCAGCCGGCTCGCCGCGGAAAACGAGATCACGGCGCTCAAGGCGAGCGGAGTAAGCATTGTCACCGTTCTCAAGCCGGTGCTCTGGGCGGCGGCGGGCGTGACGCTCGTGATGGTGGTCTTCAACGATCAGGTCCTGCCCAGATCGAACCACCGGCTGGCCACGCTGCAGCGCGACATCGCCCAGAAGAAGCCGACGTTCGGGCTGCGCGAGCAGGTGATCAACGAGGTGAGCCCGGGCAAATTCTACCTCCGTGCCGGTCATCTCGAGGAAGCCTCGAATCTGATGCGAGAGGTGACCATCTACGACATGTCGGACCCGACCAAGCGCCGCACGATCTACGCGGACAGGGGAAACATGAGCATGAGCAAAGGCATGACGGATCTCGAGCTCATGCTCTACAACGGAAACATGCAGGACGTTCCGACCATCAATCCGGACGAGCTGCAGCGCCTTTACTTCGACTCCACTCTCATCCGTGTGCGCGGCGTAGGCAACCAGTTCCAGAAAACATCGCTCGACACCTACAAGAGCGATCGAGAGATGACCGTTTGCGAAATGCAAAGAGCTGAAGACAACGCCAGGAGCGAACACGAAAGCGCACGCGTCGATTTCGAGAGGACGCTTGCGTTGCTCCAGAAATCGAAGGCAAAGGTGAGCAAAGAAGTTCTTGCGGAAAACGCGCGAGAGCCATGGGACATCGGCCTCGGCAGGCTCTATTGCAAAGCCATCAGGCTGGTGGCTCCGACGATTGCGCAAGCGCAGACCATCTCGCCGAATACGAAGCAAGGCATACAGAGGATCCCGGGGCCGCGAAGAATCCTCACGCCGGATGCCGCTACGCCGGGCACAAGCACAGCCGATTCTTCCGCGAAGGGTGCGAAGCCGCCCGCGCCGCCGGCGATATCGCCGCAAACCGCATCGGAGATCGCTCAGGCCGAAGCACTTCGACTGAGGCTTGAGGACAGCGCGTCGCTGATGGACGCTTACAGTGTCGAGATTCACAAGAAGTTCGCTCTTGCCGTTGCCTGCTTCGTGTTCGTGCTTCTCGGGGCTCCGATAGCGCTACGGTTTCCGCGCGGCGGAGTTGGCCTGACGATTGGCGTGAGCCTGCTGGTGTTCGCCCTTTACTACGTCTGCCTCATCGCCGGCGAGTCGCTCGGCAAGCGCGGGCTGATGCCGCCGGTGATCTCGATGTGGCTGGCCAACGTCATCTTTGCGGCGCTGGCGCTCGTGCTGCTCTCCAAGATGGGTCGCGAAGGAAGTACTGCGCGCGGCGGTGACATGAAGGAGATGCTCGATTCGCTCCGAGGCTGGTTCCGTTCCAGGATCGGCCGGAAAAAGCCGACCGTCGAGCCCGAACGAGCCGCGGCTTGAAAACCATGGTGAGAGCGCTCGACCGCTACGTATTCACGGAATTCTGGAAGATCTTCGTCACGACCGCGCTCGGGTTTCCGGTGCTGGTGAACATCATCGATCTCACCGACAACCTCGACAAATATCTGGGACAGAATCTCGGCGTCGGCCGAATCGCTCTCAGCTATCTGTACTGGCTTCCGGACTCGATGTTCATGGTGCTTCCGGCGGCGGTGCTGTTCGCGACCGTCTTCGCTATCGGCGCTCTGACGCGGCACTCGGAGATCACCGCTGCGAAAGCATCGGGGATCAGCTTCTATCGCTTCATCGCGCCAATCTTCGCCGGGGCCGTGATCGCTACGATTCTCGGGCTCATTCTCGGGGAGCTTGCACCACTGACCAACAGGAAGCGCCTGGACATCCTCGAGGCGAACAAGGTCAGCATCACGTCCGACAGATACAATTTCGCGTACGCCGCCGATCGCGGCCGCGTCTACAAGATCAACGCGCTTCACCTCGGCAACAACGCAATCGATGGGATGGACATCGAGCGCAAAGGGAATGGCCCGGACTATCCCTCATACGTCGTGACGTCGAACACCGCGCAATACCGAAACGGCAAGGGATGGATATTGCGCAAGGGGGCGATGCATCTTCTCACCGACTCGACGCAGAATCTCACATTCAGCTTCGATTCGCTCGTCGACCGGCACTTCACCGAGGCGCCGAAAGAATTGACTCTGACGCAAAAGGCGCCGACGGACATGGGTTTTCGCGAGCTTGGCCGATTCATCACATCCATGGAGAGATCGGGGGCCGAGGTGAACGAGCTGCGCGTCGAGCGCATGCTCAAGCTCGCGATCCCATTCACCTGCATTGTGATTTTGCTTTTCGGAGCGCCATTGGCGACGAGCACGCAACGTGGCGGCGCCGCCTATGGCATCGGCGTCAGTCTCGCGACGACGATAATATTCCTGATGCTGATTCAACTCATGAAGGGAATCGGCGGCAAAGGAATTATCCCAGCGGATCTGGCAGCGTGGCTGCCAAGCATCATATTCGGGATCGTGGGACTAATACTTTTCGCGCGCGTAAGAACTTGAGCCGGGATCCACTCGGCTTTTTTCGCACGGTGGGTCAGCGCGGCTACTTCATGCGCGACATCGGGCGCGCATTTCGGGATCCGCGCACCTACGGACCTGAGACGATCCGCCAGATGCGGAACATCGGCGTCGACTCTCTGCCGCTTGCGGCGATCGTCGCGGCCTTCATCGGTGCGGTGACCGCTTTCCAGACGCGGTATCAGCTGTTCGGTGGCGTACAGCTATCGGTGGTCGGGCTCATCTCGCGACAGTCGATCATCCTGGAGCTCGGGCCTTTGCTGACGGGACTCGTGCTCACCGGGCGTGTCGGCGCGCGGATCACCGCCGAGATCGGAACGATGCGCGTGACCGAACAGATCGACGCGCTCGAGACACTCGCCTACGATCCAGTCGCATATCTGGTCGTCCCGAGATTGATCGCGGCGCTCGTGATGCTGCCGGTGCTCACGATTCTGGCCGACGCGATCGGAGTAGGAACAGCGATGCTGACCGCAATAACCGCGACGGACTTGACGAGCGCAGATTTCAGCGCTGGCCTTCGCCTCTCGTTCACGCCTTTTCAGATAGTGTACAGCATCATCAAGGCGACTATATTCGGGGGCGCGATAGCCTTCTTCTGCTCCTACGAGGGCTATACCGCGAACGTCGGCGCTGAAGGCGTCGGACGGAGTACAGCGCAAGCAGTAGTTGTAACGTCGGTTGCGATTCTGGTGCTGGACGCGCTCACGGCGGCCCTGCTCGCCCCTTATCTCCAGGCATGAAGACAAGAGACGAAGTACTCGTAGGACTGCTCGTAACAGTGGCAATCATCGTGACAGTACTGGGCTCGCTGTGGCTCGCACGCGGTGGATTGTCGAAGGGCTATCCGCTGTACGCGAAGTTTCCGTGGGGCGCGGGCCTCAAGCAGGGACAGCCGGTGTTGCTCGTCGGCGTTAACGTCGGATACGTGGACGAGGTCGATCTCCACCAGGACGGAATCCTCGTGACGACGATGCGCATCGGGAAGAACTACCACGTTCCGATCACCAGCAAGGCAGCGGTTGTTCCGAACGGGATCTTCGGCGATCAGGCGGTGGCGCTGACGCCGTCGCGGCCCGACCCACGTTCGTTCAAGCCGGAAGACACTATACCGATCGGGCCTTCGACGCCGGGCATCGCGGAGATCACAGGCAAGGCTGATTCCGTGATGAAGTCGCTCAACGTGATCACGACGACCTTGCAGCAGGAGATGGTCGCGACTGGGGGAATCCGCGACCTCAGAAACGCGATTGGCGCGACGAACCGTCTCCTAACAGAGTTCGCGTCGATTGCCGCGGAGCAATCGCGTCAGTTATCGGCGACGATGACTTCGCTCAGACGGGCCACGGGCGCAATCGATCCGGCAAAAATCGATTCAACCGTGACGAATCTTCGCGTCGCCAGCGCGAACATGGCGGAGATGAGTGCGCAATTGAAGGAGACGTCGGGGAAACTCGACGTGATCATCGCGAAGGTCGATAGCGGGAACGGCAGCGCCGCGAAGCTGCTCAACGATCCCGGAGTCTACAACGACGTTCGGGCGCTATTGCAGCGGATGGATTCGCTCGTTGCGGACATCAAAAAAAATCCGAAGCGATACATCAACGTGAAGCTTTTCTAGCCTGGATTTCTCGCGGGCGCTTCAGGGCGATTTTTGAGCCGGCCCGTCTTGGGCCTGTGGACGCGCGGCGGAGGCTGCCGCATCTGCCAGCGTATTCGCCACGCGACCGCCGCAATCACGAGCAGCAGGCAGAGCTCGACGTAGACTTTTTCGCCGTCAAAGAAATCGATCGGCCGGTCCTTGAGCTCCGGATCTGTAAGAATTCCATGGACGAAAAAGAACGCGGCCGTTCCGTAAGCGGTGAAGTGGAGCGTCTTCCACGTTTTTCGTCCCAGCTCACGACGGAAGTACGACGTGACGACGACGAAAGCCAGTGAATAAAGGGCGATGGCGCCGAGGACGTTGATCCAGGGCTGCTTGGGCGCGTTGACGGGATAGAGGATGTCGATCAGTGAGAATTTTGCCGTCGACGAAAAGAGGATGATTACAGGGTGTATCGTGGCGATCGATAGCGCGATGTAGGCGGTCCAGTTGTGGAGCTTGAAAGTATTGATCCGGCGGTGCGGCCAGTCGCGGACTGGATTGTACTTCACCGACATCACGAGACCGATGAGGATGTTCAGGGTCAGCAGCGTCATCGCCGTGAGGCCGAAATAGCTGGATAGATCGATTGCTGTCATCGCTCGTGATTAACGGGCAAAAGAATGCCGGCGGATTTTTCCGCCGGCATTCTGATTTTACTGCCTGTCCGACTTCTGCGCTTGTTGCCTCAGCTCAGAATGCGTACTTGAGCTGTAGCTGTAGAGCGTAGTTCGACTGTGGGTTCTTGGTGTTGAACTGCTGGAACGGTGAGAAAGTGAACACGGACTGCGCGCCGTTCGCCCACTTGAGCGGCTGGCCCGGTGCCGCAACGGCGTTCCGTCGCGTTAGCAAACTTTGGCTGAAGGTGCTGCCCAGGTCCTGCGCACCCCAGTTCTTGTTCAACAGGTTGAGAAAGTTGAACACATCAAGTTGAAGCATGAAGTTCTGTCCCCGCAACGTCGGCAGGGATTGACGGACCGAAGCGTTCAGGATTTTCGTCCAGGGCGAACGACAGGAGTTCCGAGTCATGATTCTGCCGCGCTGCGAGTTGAGGCACTCGTGCGAGGAAATGAATGCTTCCAGCGAATCCGCCTGCATTGCCGGCGTAAGATTGCCGTTCTGCTGGAAGAGAATCTCGTTCGGGTCGTGCGCGTCTTTTGGAACGTAGACGAGATCGTTCCCTGACGATCCGTCGCCGTTGATGTCGCTTCCGTAGATGTATTCGAAGGGTATGCCGGATTCGCCGAAGAATGTGAAGGACAAATCCGTCTTGCTCGGGAAGCTGTAGGTACCGCTGGCGACAAACCGGTGCGGAACATCGAACGTCGAAGGCGCGAGGTCCTGTGCATCCTGCCGGCCCGAATAGGATCGGCCAAACGACCAGTTCGAGAAGGCGACGGACGAGGTCAGATTCCAGACGCTGTAGGAATGGCCGTACGTGTAAGCGACCGATCCCTCGAAAGAATTGGAGAAGCGCTTCTGGAGCTGACCGGTGTAGCTGTAGGCGTAATCATGGGTCTTGGTATTCGACAGATCGATCACCTGACCGAGGAACCGGCCGGTGCCTGGAATCGGCTTGCGCACTGGGACCGGATTACCGGTAGCGCTGGGAATGTCGCCGTATAGCTCGCGACCATTTCGGTCGGTGCCGATAGGATCGTCGACGAGACCGATGTCCTGATAGTAGAAGTTGGCAACGGACCGGCTGTAAAGAGCCTCGAAGGTTCCGACAACGTTCCAGGGAAGGAGGCGATCGTAGCCGAGCGAGCTGCGCCAGACCGACGGGAATTTGAGATTCGGGTCGACTGTATTGACGGTGATAGCCGGCGCACCAGCCGCACCGAGGCAGTTCGTGGGCGCTGCGCCACCCGCGTTTGGCATCGCCGGAGCGCGGCCAAGGCCGTTGCAGCTAAGGTTGCCGTACCCATTCACGCCCGAATTTCCGAACAGGTTGCTAAGCCAGACGTACGCTGGACGGCCGACAAAGACGCCGCTGCCGCCGCGAAGCTGGTTGCGCTCATCTCCAGTCATATCCCAGTTGAAGCCGAATCGCGGGGACCACTGCTTAATATTCCGCGGCACGTCCGTGGTGTTAATTCCGAGTGCGCTCTGAATGTCGGGATTGAGTCCGGGGCTAGAGGTCAGTCCCGGCATATCGAGACGGAGGCCGAACGTCATTCCCAGCCTTTCCGTTGCCTGCCACTCGTCCTCGGCGTAGAAGCCCAGCGTGCGGGCGTTGAAGCGCGCGGCGCCGTCACTGTTATCGAGCTTGATGCCAAGCGTCGCCGAGCTTGGCGTGTTGGCTATGAGCGAATCCAGAGTACCGAACGTGAAGTTCCCGAGCGAGTTCTGGGAGAAGAGGTTGCGAACCTTGAAGAACTCGTTCTTGGTGCCGAGCGTGAACCGATGACTCCCCATTGGAATCGTGAAGTTGTCGGTGATCTCGAAGATGTCCTGATCCAGCTGGTTGCCCTGCGACGAGTTTTCAGTGCCGGCCGACATCTGTCCGGTTCCACCAGCCTGACTCGTCGTACGAGAGATCACCACGAACGGCGCTTGAATCGGTGTGATGCGCGCGTCGCGGATTCTGGTGAGCCCGAGCAGGAACTCGTTGTTGGTCCCGTTGTCCATCGATGAGAACAGCTGCGTCAGATAGCTGTTGGTCGTCGAGCGGAAGTTGTAGCCGTTGTTGGAAAGATTGAGACGGCTCGAGCTCCGGCTGAAGATGTCCTGCTGCGCGTTGACGTAGTTGTATCGAGCGACCAATCGGCTGCTCGCGGGAAGGTTGATGAGATCGAGACGGCCGAAGAAGTTCGCGAGCGGGTTTTCATTCTTGACCAGGCCTCCGTTGCCGGGATCCGCGAACCCATATTGGTTGGTAAGAATCTGGACGAGGCTATCCACGCCAGCCTGTGTAGCCGGAGGCTTGGGCGAAAGTCCAGCCGGCTGTCCGATGTATGGACCGGAGGACGGCGCACTTTGCTGCTGCCACTCGGGGGCAACCGAGAAGAGAAGCCTGTCCTTGATGATCGGGCCGCCGACCCAGAAACCTTCCTGCTTAACTGTGAACGGTGCCTTCCGGAGATAGTCGACGTTGCGTTCCAGCTTCTCGCTGCGATTCGCGTACGTCGCCGTCCCATGCAGCTCGTTCGACCCAGTCTTGGTCACAGCGTTTACGAGCGCACCGGTGAAATTTCCCTGGCGAACGTCGAACGGCGAGAGAAGAACCTGGTACTCCTTCACTGCCTCGAGCGATATCTGCTTCGCGCCGGCCTGACCGCCCGGCTGTCCAGTGGACCCGAGCCCGAACAAATCGTTGGCGACGGATCCGTCGATCTGGATTCCGTTGAACCGATTGTTCTGGCCACCGCCGGAATTTCCCGGCCCCTTGGTCGAGATCTGTGGCGTCAGAGCGACGAAATCCGTGAAATTGCGATTGAGGGTTGGAAGCCTGGCGATCGCAGAGTCGGTGACAGTGGTGCTCACACCCTCATGCGCCGGATTAATCACGGAAGTCGCAACACCCGTGACGGACACCGCGGCGAGCTGGGCCGCCTGCGTAGCAATTCCGAGATCGATGCGGGAGTTCTGTCCGAGCGATACGTAAATGCCTGTGGTGTCTTTCTGGGTGAAGCCAATGCGTCGCACCGAAATCGTGTACGGCCCGCCGACCTCGAGGCCCTGAACGTAGTAACGGCCATCGCTGCGGGTGACTGTTCCAGCGCGAGCGCCGGTGGAGTTATTGAGGACCTGGACCTGGGCCGCCTCTACTCCCTGGCCTTGTTCATTGGTGACGGTGCCGCTAATTGCTCCGGTCGTCACGCCTTGAGCGGACGCCGACGCGGCGAGAAAAAGGGAAAGCGCCGCAACACCCGCGGCGTGAAAAAAACGGATTCGATTCATGAGCCAGACTCCAAAGGGGGGACGACAATCGCGATCGAAGGAAGAATTAGCACGGACGCACTCGGCTTTTTCAGCCTGGGTCCTGGCGCGGTCAATTCTACGAAGAAGTCACCGGCCGGTGCAAGAACATTTTGACCGAAGATTGTTTCAGGCAGGTAACGCTGAAGTCGCACGTGGGAGGGCGACGGTCAGCCACGAGTGAAAATCGCCAGCGTCGCTAAAGGAGCTGGCTGCGCGAGCGGGCGACGAAGTAGACGGGGATTCCCAGCAGGATAACTCCCATCACCGCCAATGTTCCGAACCGGCTCGTCGGATCGAGGATCGCGTTCCCGAGGAGGAGTACGGTGGCGATGATGAAAAGCGCCGGGACCACCGGATAGCCAGGAACTCTGAAGGGCGGGCGGTATCCCGCGCGGCGACGAAAAACGAAAACAGCTCCGACCGCGAGCGCGTAGAACGGAACGATCGCCGTCACGAAGGTATCTGCCAGCTGCTCGAAAGTCCCGAGGAGCACGAACACGACCCCAAGCGTAGCGCCGAGAGCAATCGCGACGCCCGGCGTCTGAAATCTTTTGTGAACGATGGCTATCGACTTGAACAGAAGCCCGTCCGCCGCCATTGCGAAGAGGATGCGAGAGCCCGTCATCACCGATCCGTTGAGCGTGCCAAAAGTCGACACCATCACCGCTGCCGATACGAACACCACTCCAGCGGTTCCTATCAACCGCTGGGCGACATCGGCGGCGACAAGCTTCGACTGCCTAATCTCGCTCACAGGAAGCACAGCGAGATAGCCAACATTCGCCAGGAGGTAAAGACCGATGACGATCAGCGTTCCGAAAATCAGTACGCGAGGGAGATTTCGCTCGGGATCCTTGACCTCGCCGCCTACAAAGCTCACGTCAGCCCAGCCATCGTAAACCCACAGCACGGATACAAGCGCGAGCCCGAAGCGGGCGAATCCAAAGCTTCCCGCTGGTGCGGCCGGAGTGAAATGACCGCCTGTTCGAGGAAGGCCGATCGATAACGCGAGCGCGATGATGATCAGGAGCGCACCGGTCTTCGCGAGCGTCGTGATGTTTTGTACGAGCGACCCCCACTTGAGGCCGACGTAGTTGAAGGTCGCCGTGAATAGGATCGCAGCTGCTGCGATGTAGTGGACATCGCTCGAGTAGGGCGGCACACGCGGATCGTGACCGAGCACGCGCAGCAAATACTCGGCGAAGGTCGTTGATAGCGCGCCCATCGACGCGGCGCGAATCATGGTAAGCTCCGACCAGCCGAAAAGAAATGCTGGCAGCCTTCCCCACGCGCTTCTTACAAAAACGTAGATCCCCCCAGTGCGTGGCATCGCGCCAGCCAGCTCCGCGAGCGTCAACGCGCCGCAGAGTGCGAACGCGCCGCCGGTCAGCCAGATCGCGAGGAGTGGAAGTGGCCCGGGAAGTTTGTCGGCGATGCCAGCGGGCGAACGAAAAATTCCGGAGCCGAGCGTCGAGCCAACGAGAACGGCGACGGCGCTCCACAATCCAAGCCGTCGCGGAAGCGATGACGCACGCTCAAACCGAGAATCACTCTCGGCGGTAACAGGAGAAGATTCGGCGAAAAGCGGATCGGCCATCGCAGTACGGTAGTGCAAAGCCACTCGGCGCGCGAGTAGCTTTAGAGTCGCGCGGAATTTCTTGCGCCCCCTGAGTTTTGCAATCCAACCCTCGAAAATGAGCCAGCCGGTGGCTGAGGCAATTTTCTGGATCGCCGCGCTAATGTGTCTGGCGGCGGAGATCGCTGTTCTGCGCGCCACGTATCTTGCGCGCGGCGCAAACAAGTCCGCGCTCGTTCCAGCCGCACCTCGTGGGCGGGAGATCACCTGGGCGATCATTCCTGCCATCGCGCTCGTCGTGTTACTGGCGGCCACGTGGCAACGGATCGAAGCTCGTGGCGCGCACATGCAGATGATGAATCAGCCCGGAATGCAAGGAATGTCGATGCCCGGGATGACACCACCCCCCGGGCAGCGCTGAGATGCGAGCCGTCCGTCGTCTCGCGTATCTCGCGCTCGTTCTCGGCTTCGCGCAGATCGTCTTCGGCGCGATAGTCCGGATAACGGGCTCGGGGCTCGGGTGCGGCGATCATTGGCCGGATTGCTACGGCTCGTTCACTCCCGCTCCGAACGCACCAAACCTTCTGGTCGAGATCTCGCACCGATACGGAGCAGCGGCATTGTCGCTCGCGATATTGGCGCTCGCGATCACCGCGTGGGCTCGCCGCGACCACGCGGGTGTGAGCGGCCGCGGCGGTGCGCTGCGTCCGTCGGTTCTTGCGGTTGTCCTTGTGATCGTTGCCGCTCTTTTCGGTGCGATCACTGTGAAGATGGAGCTCAACCCGCTCGTGGTCGCGACGCATCTCGCGATCGCGATGTCACTTCTCGCGGTTCTCGTTGTGGTCGTGGTCCGCGCCGGCGGTTTTGCCGCCTCGAGCGCGATGCCGATCTCACCTCGGACCGTTCGCAGTGCCGGAGTTGCGGTCGGTCTGACTTTTCTCGTGCTGGCGTTCGGAGCACTTACCGCCAACACTCCAGGCGCATCTGTCGCATGCCAGGGGTTTCCCTGGTGCCGAGTGATCGCCGAGCATGGTGAGCCGCTCTGGATCCAGGCGACGCACCGCATAATCGCGTTCCTTCTGCTCGGTCACCTGATCGGGATAGCGATCGGCGTGCACAAGCGCCGCGAAGCCAAACCAATTCGCAGAGCCGCCTGGAGCGCGCTCGTGATAGTCGTGTTGCAGATTTTCGTTGCGGCGGCAATGGTCGAGATGCACCTGCCTCCGGCACTTCGCTCGCTGCACCAGGCGGTTGGGACCGCGCTCTGGATTGCAGTCGTCGCGCTCGCTGCACTGGCCGTCGGCCGCGGCAACCGTGAACCCATCAGAGAGATCGTGCGCGAGTCTCCGAGTCGCGGCGAGTTTGCCGCTCCCGAAGGAGTGAGCACATGACGCAAGCCGCCACCCACGAACGAGTGGGGCCTTCGCTGCTGCGCGACCTGGTGATGCTCACCAAGCCGCGCATCATCTCACTGCTGCTCGTGACCACTGCCGCGCCGATGTTCGTCGCCGGAAATCCGGGATGGCTTCTCCTTCTGGTCGTGCTCGCCGGCGGATATCTGATGGCTGGCGGAGCGAACGCGGTCAACATGTATCTCGATCGCGACATTGACACGCAGATGGCCCGCACGAGGCTGCGGCCGATTCCCAGCGGCCGCATGGGTGCGAGGGCGGTCCTGGCTTACGGTGTAGCGCTCGCAACCGCCGCGACTTTCCTGCTGGCGCGCTTCACAAACGTCCTCACAGCGTTGCTCGCGCTCAGCGGATTTTATTTTTACGTATTCGTGTATACCGGCTGGCTCAAGCGAACCACTCCGCAGAACATCGTCATCGGCGGTGCAGCGGGTGCGTTTCCTCCACTAGTTGGTTGGGCGGCGATGACGGGAAGTATCGATCTCACGGCGGTCTATCTTTTTCTGATCGTGTTCTACTGGACCCCGCCGCACTTCTGGGCACTTGCTCTCCTCAAGCAACGAGACTACGGCAAGGCGGGAATACCGATGGCACCCCTCGTCTGGGGCGAGCGCGAGACAATGCGGCAGATGATGTGGTATAACATCATCCTCATCGCGCTGACTCTGTTGCCTGCGACCTTCGGCGCCTTCGGAATCATCTATCTCGTCTCAGCGCTCGTACTCGGCGGCATTCTGCTCGCGGGCGTGATCCGCGTCAGCACGAGCAAGGACTGGACGAAGCCGGCGTGGTGGGTTTACAAGTATTCACTGCTCTATCTCGCGCTGCTCTTTCTCGCAATGGTGATAGACCGAAAGGTGGCTGGCTGATGGCACCGCAGTTCGGTGTCTCGGCGCAGCGTCCAACGCCGCGGGCGACGCCGGCAGTGTCGTCGCCGCGCCCGCTCGGAAGGCTCGTCCCGCGAATACGACCGTATTTCGCGCGGCTCATCGTCGCCTTCGTGTGTCTGCTCGGCAGCGCAGGAATAGCGCTCGCCTTTCCGCAGATAGTCAGGCATCTCCTCGACGCGGCGTTCATATCGGGCAATTCGACTCTGCTCAATCGGATCGCGATCGGCCTCCTCGTGCTGTTCGCCATCCAGGCGCTGCTCAACTTCGTCCAGGTTTATCTCCTCACCGCGACGTCGGAGCTGGTGATCGCGCAGCTTCGGGAAGATCTCTTCGCCAACCTGATCCATCTCTCGCCCGGATTCTTCACGGAGCGTAGAACGGGCGAGCTCACGAGCCGACTCTCCGCTGACACTGCGATTCTTCAGACGGTACTCAGCTACAACCTGTCCGAATTCGCGCGGCAGACGCTATTCCTGATCGGCGGAATCGTTCTGCTCATACTCACGCATCCTACTCTTACGGCAACGACTCTCGCGGTTGTACCGCTCGTCGTCGGCGCGACTTTTTTCTTTGGACGCGCGCTTCGCCGCGCCAGCACCGGCGTTCAGGATCGCGTGGCTGAGGCGACGGGTACGGCGGACGAGGCGTTCTCGCAGATAAGGACGGTGCAGAGCTACACGCGTGAAGGCGAAGAAGTCCGCAGGTACGGGGCGCACCTTCACGACGTGATCCGCGCGGCTCTGCTCCGCGCAAAGATCCGCGGGACGTTTTTCGGAATTCTGACATTCTGCGGATTCGGGGGCGTCGTCGCTGTTCTCTGGCAGGGAGGTCGGCTCGTTCTCCAGGGGACGCTCACCGCCGGCGCGCTCGTGTCGTTTCTCCTCTATGCGCTGTACGTCGCGGGGGCAATCGGCTCTCTGGCGTCTCTCTTTGGCGCCTATCAGGAAGCCGTGGGTGCCGCGCGGCGCGTCTTCGATCTCCTTGGCGCTGAGTCTACGGTGAAAGATCCAGCGGCGCCGGTCAGGCTTGCTCGGCCGCTGCGGGGCGAGATCGCGATGGACAACGTCTCATTCAGGTACAACCCGTCCCTGCCGGAGGTTCTCCACGGAGTCTCGCTGAAGATTGGAGCTGGCGAGGTCGTCGCTCTGGTGGGGCCGAGTGGAGCTGGCAAGACCACGATCGCCTCGCTGCTACCGCGGTTCTGGGATGTTACAGCCGGCCGAATCACGTTCGACGGAGTCGACGTTCGAGATCTCTCGCTGGTCGAGCTGAGAGGCGCGATTGGAATCGTTCCTCAGGAGCCGACGTTGTTCAGCGGCACGATCCGCGAGAATATCGCTTACGCTGGAATCACTGAGGATGGCTCACGACCCACCGATGCGGCAGTTCGAGAGGCTGCCAGCGCTGCGCATGCGCTCGAGTTCATCGACAGACTCCCTTCGGGTTTCGATACGATGGTCGGCGAGCGTGGCGTGAAGCTCTCGGGCGGCCAACGTCAGCGCATCGCGATCGCCAGGGTTTTTCTCAAGAATCCGGCGATGGTCATACTCGACGAGGCGACGTCGAGTCTCGACACGGAGAGCGAGCGTCTCGTCGAGCGGGCGATGGAGGATCTTCTTCGCGCACGATCGACGCTCATCATCGCACACCGGCTCAGCACCGTGCTTCGAGCCGATCGGCTGGTGGTGATCGACCGCGGCGTGATCGTCGAAGAAGGCAGTCACCAGGACCTTCTCGCGTCCGAAGGAGTTTACTCGAGACTCTATCGAGGGCAGTTCAGGCCGGGCGACGTACTGACTGCTTAGCGCGGCGGCGGGTTCGCGGGCGTGCTCGAAGCGGATGTGCTCGACGCGGTGGGAAGAACCGGAACAGCAGGAGCCGTAGTTGACGCCGCAGCCGGTTCAGACTTCGGTTGTGTGGGCACCGTCGGCGCCGTTGCGGCAGTCGGACGAATCCTGAATGCGACGGTGGCCTGCTGGCCGGCCGTCACCGTCACGCTGTCATCGGCAAAGCCAAGCACGGGATGCCATGCGCGGATCCGGTATCGGCCTGGTGGAACGTCATCGATCGTGAATGTGCCAGTGGCAGAGGTCTGGGCGTAGTACGGATGATCGAGCACGGCGATCCACGCGTGGGTCCAGGGGTGCTCTTCGCAGACGACTTCGATTTCTGCCGGCTCTTTCAATTTGTCCAGCGGCACGACCTCCCCATCATCGTTGAACGGGGCAATGCCGGCAATCTGTCCGGTTCCGACGTTGATGAACCGGTTGGTGGCGAGGGTGCGATCGTCGTTGGAGACGTTCAGCGTGCCGGTCGTAGAGATCACCTGGACGTAGGGATCGAGTGTGCAGTTGTCGTTGGAGAGCTCGTACCGGCGCTGGAGCGGAAACGCTTTACCGCTCCGAATGTCCGTGATCCACACCACGGCGTCACCGACGCGCGTGCCGCTCAGCGCTACCGTTTTTTCGGCGATGGTATTGCCGCAGATCTTCTGATCTGAAGGCGGATGTATCACCGGCTGTGCCGGTGGAGTACCATCGAAGTCGACGGTGCCGGTAACTGTGCCCCCGTTCGCAACGGCCACAACCTTGTAGGGCTGCACCGTCGGAGCAATTACCGATGGACGCGGTGGAACTCCATCGTCGATCGAGGACGAAGCATTACGCGGGTGCGCGGACGCAGTCTCGTCGTGGGAGCAACCGACGGTGACGGCGAGGAGTAGTGAGAAACCAGCAAGCCGGCGAAGCATTTCAGTATCAAATCGAAGTGAAGTTTGCCGCTTCAAGGGGCAAGCGATGTGCCGCGCTACTTCACCTGGTAGACGGGGCGTCCTCCGATCCACGTCGAGAGCACGCGAGCGCCGAGGATCTCGTTGTCAGGAACCTTCATGATGTCCCGATCGAGCACGACGAAGTCGGCGTATTTACCCGGCGTGAGTGAGCCAAGCACCGATTCCTCAAAACCCGCGTAAGCCGCCCAGATCGTCATCGATTGAAGAGCTTCCTGCCGCGTCATCTTCTGTTCCGGATACCATCCGCCCGCTGGAAGATTCTGTGGATCCTGTCTGGTCACTGCGGCGTGGAATGTCAGGAGTGGATTGACTTCCTCGACAGGTAAATCAGTTCCGTTCGGAATAATCACGCCGGTGTTGAGCAGAGACCGCCAGGCATACGCTCCGCGAATTCGCACCGGTCCCAGCCGGGACTCAGCCCATCGCATGTCGCTGGTCTGATGGGTTGTCTGCATCGAGGGAATCACTCCTAGCTTCGCGAACCGCGGAATGTCCTGCGGGCTCAGGACCTGGGCGTGCTCGATGCGAAACCGGTGATCGGCTTTGGGGACTGCCTTTAGCGCTGCCTCGATGGCGTTGAGTACGTTTCGATTCGCACGATCCCCGATGGCGTGGACATTCACCTGAAATCCGTGGCGCAATCCCCACTCGTCCCACGCTTCTATGTGGGACGGCTGGGAGACCACCAAGCCAGTGTTGGTCGGATCGTCACTATAGGGCGCGAGCAGGGCCGCCCCCCTTGAGCCAAGTGCGCCGTCTGCGTAGAGCTTGATCGCTCGAATCCAGAGATGGCCGTCGTAGAGCGCGCTCTGCGGGCCGCGCCGCAAATATGGATTGTTCAAAGCGGCGGGCGAATTGGGCTCGCCCGGATCGAGGATCATCACGTAGTTTCGAAGCTTGTAGTTTCCAGCCTTTGCCAGCTCCTCGTAGATCGAGATCGTCTCGGGCTGCACGCCCGGATCAGCGATGCCGGTCAATCCCCAGCGATTGCACTCTTCGATCGCAGCCAGAATCGCCTTCGTAATGTCCGCGCGGCTCGATGGGGGAATTGCGCGATCGATGAGATTTTGCGCGTTGTCTACAAAAACTCCGGACGGCCCTCCAGATGCGAGCTTGATGATTCGCCCGCCTGAAGGCTCCGCCGTTGCCGATGTGACGCGCGCCAGCTGCATTGCTCTCGCATTGGCGAGCACTGCGTGGCCATCGATTCGCTCGAGGACAACGGGATTATTCGGGAAAGCGCGGGACAGCGCTTCGTGCGTTGGGAATTCTCGAGGAGTCCATCGGTTCTGGTCCCAGCCGCGCCCCTGAATCCACACGCCGGGTTTGACATCCTTTGCCCAGGCTTTGACCCGGGCGATGACCTCGTCGTACGATTTTGAGCCGGCGACATTCACTTGCCGCAGCATGTTGCCCAGGCCGAGGAGATGCGCGTGCGCATCAATAAACCCTGGAAGTACCGTTTCGCCGTGCAGGTCGATCATGCGCGTCGCGGAGTTGGCGAGGACGCGCGCTTCCGCGTCCGACCCGACGAAGACGATGCGGCCGCCCCGCACTGCGAGAGCCGAGACCATGGGCCGAGCATTGTCGACGGTGTAGATGCGACCGTTCGTGAGCACGAGATCGGCGGGAGCCTGCGCCGCCACGGCGAGTGGTGCGATCATGGCGAAGGCGAGGTAGGTTGAGAGATGTTTCATGGTTGCGGAGTTTGGCTTGCGACGCGCTTAGACACAAGGCGGGAGCGGGAGGCGGGAAGCGGGAAGCGGGAGGCGGGAAGCGGGAAGCGGGAGGCGGGAGGCGGGAAGCGCTTCACCGTCGTGGCACCATATGTCATACTGCTCGCTGGATGCCTCAATCTCCCCCCGGTTCCGACGAGCTCGATCGACTACTGGGGATTCACAGGTCCGTGGGATAGACGCAGCGACCTCTCCGTAGAGCACCACGAATCTGCCCTCACTCGCGTGATCAGCGGCTGGATAGCGCTCGATACAACGAGCTTTATGCCGGAGCAGCTCTATCCGGACACGATCAGATCCGACTCGCTCGAGCCAGAGCGCGCGATGGCGCTTATCACGTCCTATAACGGCGGGCGATTCCATCCGGAAATCATCCGTGGCTTGGGTGGCAGCCCCGAGGCAGCGGGAGCCACGGCGGGCGCGATCGCATCGCTGGTCGACTCGGGCGGATACCGCGGCGTCGTTATCGACTTCGAGGGAATGACGCCGCGCGACCTCGACGCGTTGCTCGCTGTCACCCACGCGGTCGCCGACTCGGTCCGCGCGCACGGAGTGCAGACGGTGGTGATTGCCGTCCCCGCCGGCGATACGGCGGCGTACCCGGCCGCCCTCCTTCTGCAATCGGCCGATCTCATAATGGCAGTGCTGTACGATCAGCACTGGAGCGGATCACCGCCCGGTCCCATAGCGGCGCCCGAATGGGTGGCGCGAAATCTCGGAACGCGGGTGGCTGAGGTGGGCGCCGCGAAGATCGTCGCTGCGTTTCCACTGTACGGGTATCGCTGGAGAAAAAACGCCGAGACCGAAGTGATCAGCTTTGACGACGCGCGTCGATTGACGACGATGACCAATACACGACTCATTCGCGATCACGCGTCGGCGACTCTGCACGCGTCATCGCCGGAAGGCTGGGAGCTCTGGGTGAGTGACTCGGTCTTGCTCGATACGCTCGTCCGCGACGCGAGGCAGCTGGGCGTGAGAACCTTCGCGTTGTGGAGATTGGGTCTGGAAGACCCGGCGGTGTGGGACACTATCGCCGCGCAGGAATCCGTCGCGTCGAGTGGTAGCCCTGGACCCTGACTAGACTACGAGCAAATCCTTCTGATAGTCGGACGGAGTAATGAGCAGAGCGTCTCTTCCGATGAAGCCGTTCACCTCGCTCCGCATTCCTACGTCCCCCGGCAGATAAATCCCGGGCTCGATCGAGAATCCGACGCCGGGAATCAGCTCGCGCTCTTCCCGCGTCTCGAGATTGTCGATGTGCGGACCCGAGCCATGCAGGTCGCGCGGATCGATCGAGTGGCCAGTGCGGTGAATGAAGTTCTCCCCGTATCCGCGCTCTGTTATCACCGCCCGCGCAGCGTCGTCCACTTCTCCGCCCTTCACTGGTTGATGGGCGCTGATTCTCTTGCGAAGCAGCGCAATTGCGGCATCGCGCGCGTCGCGCACCGCGAGCCAGATCCTCGTATCGCGCTCGCTCGGCCGTCCCAGAGATCCCATCCAGGTTTGATCGGCGAAGAGTCCATCTTTTTCCCGCGCCCACAGATCGATCAACAGAATGTCGCCGCGATTGATCGTCGCGGTGTGATCGGCTGTCGGCTCATAATGCGGATTCGCAGCGTTGGGCCCGATTGCTACGATCGGCCCGTGGTCTGTCTCGAGCCCGCCACTGTCGAACCGTTCGCGGATCCAGCTCTGGAGAGCGTATTCGGTCATGGGCGCGCCGCTCCCGGCGCGACTTCCGCCGAGTCGGATTGCTTCCTGTCCAATGGTGGAAACGACACGCGCCGCTCGCTCGTGGGATGCCTGCTGCGCATCCGTCCAGACGGCATAGAACGTCGATACGAGCGTCGCCGAAGACACGACCGTCGCACCAGCCTCTCTCACCATCTCGATCACGCCAGCGGGGATCCGGTCGAGATACGGGACGGCGTCGCCGGGGGAGTATTCCATTGCGACGCGCTTTCCGCCGACGAGCTTACCAAGCAGAGACTCGAGACTGCGCCAGCTGCTGTACGTCTCTTTGGTCCAACCGCGCGGCCAATCCGTCCACGGGCCCTGCTCGATCGCGTGTGTGATGGCAACAGGTGATCCAGTGCGAGGCACGTAGACGAAAAACCGGCGCGTCGTCATGCCGGAGAGCGCGAGCATTCCGACAGCGACCGGGTTCAATCCGTGAAAGTCGTAGAGAAGCCAGCCATCGACGCGCTCCCTCTCGATGGCCGACTGAAGCGCCGGCAGTGACTCGGGCTGCAACACGTCAGGCGCTACTGCGAGGCTTTGATTGCCCGCCACTCCGCTCGCCACTCGCACGTGTCTTCACCCCGTTCGCGGCAATGGACGTGGTCGATCATTCCACCACCATGCACGAGGAGCTTGAGCATCTCGCGCAGAGCCGACTCGTAATACAGGCACCCGATTCCGCGGGGCGCGGCCTCGAACGTCACCGAGTCCTTAACGCCTAGCACGATGGAAGCGCCAACGCGACGCACCGATGCGCCGAGGTATTTCTCTCCGGCCTTCTTGACCTGACGGAATGCGAGAGGGCGCGCGATGAATCCCGGCAGCAGGTGGATGACCTGACGGGTGGTTCCCGAGATCAGCTCGTACATCCGATTGGCGACGATGTTGCCGGCGCGCACGAAGATCATCTCGCCGTCCGGACGCCGGCCGATGAGACGCGCGATCCCACTTGCCTCACTGATGGCGATGGCCTGGTTCCGTTTCATCGCATCTTTGTAGCGACGGATCTGCGCTATGACGGTGTCGCTCAGACCCAGTCTCTTGTTGCGATGCTCCTGCACGTACTCGACGTCGTTGTCGTCTCCTTCCGGAATGTCGACAGAGCGCACCGCTTCGAGGAGACTGAGTGGGACTATGGCGTTAACCGTGCCGGGCATTTAGTTGGTAGGCGGAGAGCGCAAACTAACCGCCGCTCGAAGCCCCTTCAAGCAGGAGCCACGCTGCCCGTCGCACTATTGTCGAAATCGCTCTCAAGGAGCGGCCTTGTCGCCGCGGTCGTCATCGGAACGCTAGCGGTCTCGGCCGGCTGGAGCTGGGGAATCCTTCTAATCGCGCATTTCGCTGCCGCCAGCGTCTTGTCGAGAATCGGTGAGGAAAAGAAAGCCGGGCTGGCGGAATCCATGCTCGAGAAAGGCGCCGAGCGGGATGCGCGGCAGGTTCTCGCGAATGGCGCATTGTACGGTATCGCGGCGCTCGCGTACCAGATTTCTGATGCCCCGATCTGGTACGCGGTCGGAATTGGCGCCCTCGCTGCCTCCGCTGCGGATACGTGGGCGACCGAGATCGGGACTCTCGCCAGCCATGAGCCAGTATCTGTCACGTCTGGTCGAGTAGTGGCAGCCGGGACTTCGGGAGGCATCACCATCGTTGGATGGCTCGGAGCACTCGGCGGCGCGGTGTTCATCGCGGCAGGAGCGGCGTTCGCGAGGTGGCCCGTTCCCTTCACCGCAGTCGTACTTGGTGGCCTCGCGGGTGCATTGTCAGATTCCTTCCTCGGCGCAACGCTTCAGGGCCGGCGGTGGTGCGACGCATGCGCGAAGCCGACGGAGCGACGAGTTCACAACTGCGGCGCGCCCACGCGACACACCGGCGGCCTCGCGAGATTCGACAACGACGGGGTGAATGCAATCTGCTCGGTGGTGGGCGCTCTGATAGCTTTCCTTCTGTCACGATGAGAGATAACGAGAAAAGCGGCATGGACGAGTCAACAAATCCCGCGCGACGCAGAAAAGGCGGCGCGCGCGTGCTGCTCGTCAGCACAAACCGCGAGAGGCAACCGTATCCGGTCGTGCCGAACGGCCTCGCCTGTGTCGCGTCTGCGCTCGACGCCGCGGGTCACGATGTGCGGTTTCTGGACCTCTGCTTTTCAGGTGACCCGGTGCGAACGGCTCGCGCCGCAGCGCGGCGCTCACGCCCGGATGTCATCGGCGTCTCCGTCCGCAACATCGACAACAGCGACGCCATATCGCTCAAGCACTACACGCCAGAGGCTCGCTCCGTACTTGCCGCTCTGCGCGAAGCGGCTCCAGAGGCAGGAATCATCGCCGGCGGCGCGGCGTTCGGCGTTGCCCCCGAGGCTCTCTTCCGCGATCTCGGCGTAGACTACGCTGTGGCTGGAGATGGCGAGCGTGCGAGCGTCGCGCTGGTCAATGCTCTATCGTCGGGGAGCTCCATTGAAGCGATGCCCGGACTCGTGCGAGATCGGAGTGGAACTGTCACATTCACGCCGCCCGGAGAAGACGCCGATCTGGACTCATTGCCTTCGCCGACGCTCCATCGATGGATCGACCTCGCCCGCTACCAGCGTCACGGCGCGACGATCCCGATTCAGACCAAGCGAGGCTGCGTTTACAAGTGCGTTTACTGCACATATCGCAACGTCGAGGGCTGGGGTTACCGGATGCGCAATCCCGGTCTGGTCGCTGACGAGATCGAAGAGCTAAAGCTCCGGGCCGGCGTGCGTCACTTCGATTTTGTGGACTCGACTTTCAACTCTCCGCCGGGCCACGCGATCCAGGTCTGCGAGGAAATTGCGAGACGCAATCTGGGTGTGCATCTGGACACCACCAATTTCACTCCGGCCACGGCAAGCCCGGAGCTGCTGCGGGCAATGCGAGCCGCCGGATTCCGATCGCTGGGGATTACGGCCGAGAGCGCGAGCGACCCGGTGCTGGAGCGTCTCGAGAAGGGCTTCGACTCAGCCAAGGTGAAAGAGGTGGCTGAACGAGTGGAGCGATTCGGAATCCGGACGCTTTGGGTTTTTCTCGTGGGGGGTCCTGGAGAAACCGAGACGACGGTCGAGGAGACGCTCGCATTTGCGGCGTGGAGACTCTCGCGCGGCGACGCGGTTTATCTCACAGTCGGACTCCGGATCTATCCGGGCACAACGCTGCACCGAATCGCAATTGCGGACGGCACGGTTCCGGCTGATTCTTCGCTGCTCGACCCTACTTTTTATTTCTCGAGCGCAATTCAATTCGACGTCGTCGTCGCGCGTCTCAAGCGATTCGCCGCTTCGCATCCGCGCTTCATGTTCTCTGCCGACTCCCGATCGGTCGTGCTGCCGTATCTGACGCGCGCGGCGTCGATTCTCCGACTGCCGCGCCCGCACTGGCAGTACATGGGACTGTTTCAGCGCGTCGCCCGCGCGATTGGCTAGCAGTAATTCGATCCTTGAATTCAGGCAAAGCCAGTTGACGCGAGGGGTGGACGCGGAGGTCATCGTAGTGGGCGCCGGGCCGGCGGGCGCGTCGACCGCGTGGGCTCTCGCGAAGGAGGGCATCGACGTCCTCGTCCTCGACAGGGCGAAATTTCCGCGTGACAAGACCTGCGCCGAGTATCTGAGCCCCGAGGCGTCGAGAATTCTCTCGAAGATGGAAGTGCTGGACGAGATCGAGAGAAGCGGCGCCGCGCAGCTTGCCGGCATGCGCGTCCGCGCGCCCAACGGATTTGTGGCCAACGGGGAGTTCGCGTCGAACCACGGTTTTCGCGGATTTCGCGACCGAGGCCTGGCGGTGCGACGCGTGATACTCGACGACATCGTGCTGCGCGGGGCGCGCGCGGCAGGCGCTCGAGTCGAGGAATCTGCGCGGGTGACCGACCTGGTGAGAGACGAGAGATCGCGCGTGAGAGGAGTCAGCCTCCTCTCGCAGGGCGGCCAATCCAGATCTCTCAGAGCGCGCTACGTGGTCGGCGCCGATGGGTTGCGCTCCATCGTTGGACGACGGCTCGGCCTCGTGCGGACAAGCCGCGTGTGGCCGCGCCGGATCGCCCTCGTCGCGCACTACCGCGGAGTACGCGGCGTCACCGACATGGGCGAGATGCACGTGGACTACGACGGTTATTTCGGGATGGTGGACGTCGGCGGTGGGATCACGAACGTCGCGGTGGTCATACCAGCGTCGCGCGCAAGACTTCTCAACGGCTCGGCGGATACGACGGAATTCTTCCAGAGCTGGATTGCGTCGCGTCCGCACCTCGCAGAACGATTCGTGGACGCGGAGCGACTCACTACGGTAGCGGCGACAGGTCCATTCGCGACGAGCTCGAGGCGTCCCTGGGCGCCAGGTGCGGCGCTTGTCGGTGACGCAGCCGATTTCTTCGATCCGTTCACGGGCGAAGGCATCTATGCGGCTCTCCGGGGTGGTGAGCTCCTCGCGCCATATCTGGCCGAGGCGCTGGACCGCAGTCCGCGCGAAGAGGCGAGCGTTCTTTCAGGATACGAAGCCGCGAGAAAACGCGAATTCGGGGGCAAGTGGAAGATCGAGCGCATCGTCGGCATGGCCATCGCGTATCCATATTTCCTGAACAACGCGGCAAAAGTTCTTTCGCGGCGAAAGGACATGGCGGATCTGCTCGTGGGCGTGGCGGGGGATTTCATTCCTCCCAAGCTCGTTCTCAGTCCGCGATTCCTGTTCAGTCTCTTCATCTCACCGGTATTCAGAAATTGAGCGTAAGTCCGGACGAGTTTCGGGCGGTGCTCGGAAGGTTTCCGTCGGGTGTCACGGTTGTGACGACGAAATCTTTCGACGGCTCCGATCAGGGAATGACCGTGAGCGCGTTCTGCTCCGTAAGCCTCGAGCCGCCGCTCGTTCTCATCTGCATCGAGAAGAACGCTTCGGCCTACGAAGCGCTAACAAAGTCGACGGGCTTCGTCGTCAACATCCTGTCGGCAAAACAGGAGCAGATCGCCCGCCGCTTCGCGATAGTGGACATCGATCGTTTTCAGGGTGTCGGGTACGGGAGATCTCAGCGCGGATACGCGGTTCTCGATGATGTGCTGGGAATCATCGAATGCTCTACGGTCGCTACGCACGATGCCGGCGATCACACGATAATCGTCGGAGAAGTAGAGGCGACCACGGCGGAGACGGGTTCCCCTCTTCTGTATTATCGCGGCGGCTACGCACAACTGGAGCGCTGAGGCAGTGCGCTCGATTCTTACGCCCCCGCGGAAACGCGGCGTCGAGTTCCTCGACGATCCGAATGTCGACCCACAGCTGGTTACGCGATCACTATCCGATGTCGTTCGCGCGAACTCGCTTTTCGGCGGCGCCAAAGCGTTGGTGGACGAAATCAGAACGGTGCTGCCCGATCTTCCTCCGAAAGCCACACTCCTCGACGTAGGAACGGGCCTGGCCGACATTCCGCGCCGGGCACGCAAGGTCGCGAAAGAGGGCGGCATCGAGCTCACGACCGTCGGACTGGATTCCGCGTTCGAGCTGGCCGTCGCGAGCTGTCCAACGCTCAATCTGAGCGTATGTGGAGACGCACTGCATCTGCCCTTCGCCAACGCGTCGGTGGATGTCGTGATGTGCTCCCAGGTGCTTCATCACTTCGCTGACAGCGACGCTCTTGCGCTGATAAGCGAGATGAACCGTGTTGCGAGAGTGCGTGTGATCATCAGCGACATCAGACGGAGCTGGATCGCCGCCGGAGGAATCTGGCTGATGTCTTTTCCCCTGCGATTCCATGCCGTTAGCCGCCACGATGGCGTCGTCTCCGTGATGAGGGGGTTCACAGTCGAGGAGCTCCGCGATACAGTCAGGCGGGCGGTAGGATGCGCGCCTGTGGTCCACCGCCGGCGAGGATTTCGAGTCACGACGAGCTGGGCTCCGAAAGCGCGCGAATGACGTCGCTGCCGCCCTCGCTGGACCTCGGCCCCATGCCGCTCGGGCAGCCGATGGAAGTCGTGGACGATCGTTACGTCCACGCTCCGGCGGGAATGATCTTCGAATTGGCGAGTCAGGTGGAGCATTGGCCCAAATATCTGTCGCACTATCGATACGTGAAGTTCCGCTCGCGCCGCGCAGACGGCGGAGGACTCGTAGAGATGTCTGCCTACCGGCCATTCGAGCTGGCAAAAGCACCATTGGGTGGACTGCGACTGAGCTGGCCGACGTGGTGGCTCTCCGAGATGTCGGTGATCACGGAGAAACCGGCGATTCGGTTTCGACACGTCGGGGGCATTACGAAGGGAATGGAGGTCGAGTGGACGTTTGTCCCATCACAAGCCGGTACGCACGTACGGATAGTGCACATATGGGACGGACCCGACGTGCCAGTGGTCGGAATGTGGGCCGCGCTCTATGTGATCGGCCCTGTATTCGTCCACGGAATCGCGTCACGCACGTTGGCAGGTCTTGGATCAGTGGCAGAAACCAGGGCTAAGCGGTTGCAGCCCGAGAGGAGATAGACTGAAGTGAAGAGACGCAGAGTCGTAATAACCGGCATTGGGCCCATCACGCCAATCGGCACCACCATCGACGAATTATGGTGCGGCCTTCTGCGCCAACGCTCGGCCGTCCGATCAATCTCCCGATTCGATCCGTCGATTTTCCGAAGCCACAACGCAGCGGAGATCAACGATTTCGTGCCCACCGATCACCTCGACAACAAGCGGGCGAAGCGGCTGGATCGCTTCGCGCAATTCTCGGTGGTCGGCGCGCAGATGGCGCTGGCCGATGCAAACCTCGATCTCGATGGGGAGAACAAGGAACGCATCGGCGCGAATATGGGAACTGCGCTTGGAGGCGTCGCGTACGCGGAGAATCAGCTGGCGGTTTTTCTTCAGCAGGGACTGCGCGCCGTCGACGCGACACTCGCGCTAGCGGTATTCGGCGGAGCGTCGAGCTGCAACATTGCGATCGAGCTCGGCGTCATGGGGCCGAACTCCACGAACGCGATGAGCTGCGCTTCGGGAACGATTGCGATTGGCGACGCGTTCAGACAGATCCGCGACGGTTATGCCGACGTGATGATCGCGGGCGGGGCGGAAGCGCCGCTCGCGCCTCTGTGCTTCGGCGCATTCGCGCTGATTCGGGCGATGTCCACGCGCAATGAGGAACCCGAGTCCGCGTCCCGGCCATTCGACAAGGACAGGGACGGATTCGTGATGGGAGAGGGAGCGTCGGTGCTCGTTCTCGAGGAGTACGAGAGAGCTCAGGCGCGCGGAGCGAAGATCTACGCGGAGATCGCCGGATACGGAACGACGAACGATGCGCACCACATGACGGCGCCGCGTCCTGACGGATCGCAAGCCGCGAGGTCGATGCGTCTCGCGCTGGACGACGCCAATGTCTCGCCCGGCGAAATCGAATATGTCAACACTCACGGCAGCTCGACTCCGCTCAACGATACGACCGAGACTCTGGCAATCAAGCAGGTCCTTGGAGAGCGCGCTTACGAAATTCCGATGAGCGGAACCAAAGGCTACTACGGCCACGCACTCGGCGCCTCGGGAGCGATAGAAACCGCGATTTGCGCACTGGCGCTGGAGCACGAATGGCTCCCACCGACAATCAACCTCAAGGTTGCGGACAGCGCCTGCGATCTTAATTTTCTGCCGGGTAAAGGACGAAAGCAGCGTGTCGAGCACATCCTCACCAACTCTTTCGGCTTCGGTGGCATCAACGCCGCGCTGGTACTGCGCAGAGTGATCTAGAGAGCTCGCGCGCCGCGGCCCCAACGCTCACGATGGGGGCAGGAAATGCGGGACGCGTGGCGGCATTTTGCGGCGGAGTTCATTGGAACTTTCGCGCTCGTGTTCGTGGGAAGCGCGGCGATCATTCACGCGAGGATCACCGGATCTCCCACAGGGCTGATCGAGATCGCGTTCGCCCATGGTTTGATACTCGCGGTGATGGTGAGCGCTTTGATGCGGGTCTCGGGACACTTCAACCCCGCGGTGACGCTAACCCTCCTCGCGACGAGGCGGATCGAAGTGATGATGGCCGCCCTTTATATCGTCGCGCAGCTCATGGGCGCGGTCGTCGCGGGTTACGCGCTCAAGTTCGCGTTCTCGGACACGACCTTCGCTGCAACGCGCGGCGGCGGCTTGGCGATCGCGCTCGACGTGACTGGAGGCCAGGCGTTTCTGGTTGAGGCGATCGCGACGTTCTTCCTGGTTTTCGTCGTGTACGGAACCGCGGTGGACCTTCGCGGCCCAAAGATCGGCGGACTGGCGGTAGGGTTTGTCGTCGCGGCGGATATTCTTGCCATCGGTCCGATGACGGGAGGCTCGATGAATCCCGCGCGGTCGTTTGGGCCGGCGGTAGCCAGCGGCATCTACGAGGCGCAGCTGCTGTACTTCACGGCTCCTATCACGGGAGCTTTGGTAGCGGGACTGCTATACGAATTTCTTTTTATGCGCCGCGGCCGCGAGCCGGTGGATCACGGCGAGCTGCGACCGTAGGATCTATAGGCCCGTCCGCCGCTTTCCACGCTCGCCACCCGCCCGCCATCGAAGCGACGTTCGTGTAGCCCATCTTCTGTACGTTGTCGGCCGCAAGCGCCGACCGAAATCCGCCACCACAATACAGTATGATGGCGGCGCTCTTGTCTGGGATCCGCGATTCGATGTCTCGCTCGATCACACCCCGACCGATGTGTTGCGCGCCCGGCACGTGCCCCGCCGACCATTCGCTGTCCTCACGAACGTCGATCACCTTCGCTCTTCCCGATTCAAGCTTCCATCGCGCCTCCTCGACGCTCACTTCGCGGATTCGGGACTTTGCATCGTCGACGAGCTTCAGGAATTGGGCTGAATGATTCACAGATTTGCGGGCATCCGCTTGCCAGTCAGCCGCTTGAGCCCCACGTGTGCGCTCCGGCGCGCGACCAGCTGCACCGTTGCAACCGTGGCCGCCGACAACGCGGTCCATGCGAGCGCGGCAGGCCAGCTCTCGCCACGCCTCCAGGGCCGTTCCGGAGGATCTTCGTCTTTCACTGCGCGCCATCCGCTGTCGAGCCCGCGCTCGACGAGGCGTCCCGCTATCATCGCCGCACCTGCTCCGACGAGCAGCCAGGTGGTTTTTCTCGAGTTCAGAGTGTCAGTTTTGATCCGCACTTGTCCTGCCTTCAGGTTGGACGCTCAAGAGAGGCAAGCGCGGTGCCGGTCGAATTCGGCACAGTCAGGTTGTGCGGGATCCAGCGAAGCCCGTCACCAACCCTCGCGCTTCTTCAGAGCGGTGATGTGCGCGACGTGGTGACGCCCGTGCCAGGCGTAAAGTCCAAGGAGCTGCGCCAGCGTGAGCAGGCGATCGCCCTCGGGGTGACGTACCGCACGATTGAAATCTGAAGGTTCCATCGCCCGGAGCAGCACGACCCAACGCTGATGAAGCGTATCCAGGAAATCGAGCGACACATCGATTGGCAGTCGCTGCGAATCCGGGAGCTCGGCCCACTTTGCCTCATCGTACGGCTTGATCGTAGGCTCGTCCTCGGTGAGCCCCAGCTTGAACCGGATGTACGCATTCAGATGACTGTCCGGCACATGATGCACGACTTGCTTCACGGTCCAGCCACCGGGACGGTAGCGGGTCTCCAACTGGTCGCGGGAAAGTCCGGCCACCGCGGACCGCAGCGCACCCGGAGCGGCGGCGATCTCGCCGATCAGGCGCGGATAGTCGGTCTCGCGAACGGGTTGATTCCAGTCGAACTTCCCGACCGGGAATCGAAGATCAGGCGTCATCGCTGTAGCTGTCATGGTCTGGATTCCGCTATTGGGTTAGGCGATCCGCTCTGGCATGTGGACCGCCACGGCGGAGCCGTCTGCAACGAACGCGGACGATGGAGCTCCTGAGAGTATAGTCGGAAACGGCTCATCGTAGAATGTCCGGACGGGACCATCTAGCTGATGACTCGCCGCCGGCCAGATGCGCCATCGCGGATGATCCACCCGGTACTCGATCGTGCCGCGATCGCGCTGCCTCGTATAGCCCCACTGCCGATGAGAGAGAGATTCCTCGAGAGATCCGTACTCGAGATCGCGCGACTCGCCGTCGACGTGAAGCGTCACCCGGCACAGATCGCGGCCCGCGCCGAACTGGTATTCGACGCTTTGCAGCTCGCCGTTCGTTTTCACGATTGCGTGCTGCATTGGCACCGTGCGATACGGCTCGTTGTAGGTGAGCTTCGCCGTCTCAGCTACCAGAAGCAGGGGAACCATCTCTCGAATGAACACGACGCCCGTGCGCCACTCTTCGCCGATCTTTCTCTTCACATAGAAGCGAAGGTTCACTTCCTCGAAATTCTGGTGAAAAAGCGCGGGAAGTCCGAGGACGTGTGTGTCCATGAAAAGAAAAGCGACGAGGCTCAGGTAGTGGCGGCCATTCCACGTATCGAGAGTAGTTCCGCGCGGCAGGTAGGGCATGAGCACGGACTGGTCGACCTCGTAGTTGAGCATCGCCAGGTATCGCCAGTCAGCTGTCAGGAACTTCGCGGCCATTCCGATCGCACCACCAGAGTGTTCGAGCGCGCAGAACTAACTACAGCCTTCTACCCACTTCACCTCGGGGAGTCGCCCGCCGCGGAACGACGTCACGTGCTTGCCATCGGTCTCGAAGACGATTGCTTTCCCGGCACTTGCGCTGTCACCCATAACGGTCATGTAGTGACCGCCCTCGATGTACTTGTGCGGCTCGACCTGGACGTCGCCGTCGTAGATGGCGCGGATCCTGTCTTCGGAGTCCCCGATTTTCGCGCCGTCCTCTGTTGTTACAGAGCCCGTATCAACGTCGATTCGCGCGACTTTCCCCTTTACCACCATCACACTCACGCCATCGGGAATGCCGGCGCCGACCGCCGGAAAAACGAAATCACAGTCGGGCTTCATTTCCGGATTCTCGTTCAGTAGACCCATGTTGACCGCGTCGTCGAGATTCATCCCGATCTGGATTTGACCGAGTCCGTCTTCTGAAAGCGCGAGATCGCTGATGCTGTCGCGCGCCGGACCGTTTGGTCCATTGCGTCCCTTCACGACCTGGTCAGCGCCCCTGGTGCACGCCGATGCAAAAACGGCGACGGCCATCGCCAGTGCGCACGAAACCCGAAGTGATCGTTGATTGTTCATCATCGTTCTCCGCCCAACGCAGTCACTCGCATCGGGTGATTAGGTACCCACCTGGTAGAACCGCTCCTGATAGCGCTCGATCGATTGTGTGATCACGCGAGCGGCAACTTCACTCTTCTCCCAGCCGACGATCTCGACCCGTTTGCCCTCGAGGTCCTTGTATATATGGAAGAAGTGCTCCACTTCCTTCAAATAATGCTGTGAGAGGTCGGCAATGTCGAAGTATTCATGGTAATACGGGTCGTCGCACGGCACCGCGAGAATTTTGTCGTCTGGCTCGCCGCGATCCAGCATCTTGAGAACGCCTAGCGGCCGGCAGTCGATCTGGCAGCCCGGAAACGTTGGCTCGTTGATGTGGACGAGGACGTCGAGCGGATCTCCGTCTTCGTGCAGCGTGCGCGGGATGAGCCCGTAGTCGCCAGGATAGTGCACGGCCGAGTAGAGCACCCGGTCGAGACGTATCATCCCGGTCGATTTGTCGAGCTCGTACTTGTTCCGGCTTCCGCGCGGAATTTCAATGACAGCGGTCACGGTGTCCGGTGGATGGATGCCCGCGGGCAAGTCGTGCCACGCGTTGATCACGTACCGACGCGCTCCATCGTGCCCTTGTATGACATCTCTTCTGCTTCGATTCCGAAATTGCGGGCGGCGAGATCCGACACACCCTGCATCTGCAGAGGGGTGAGGTCCGGCTTGTCCGACGCTTCGGCAAACTCCTTGAGCTGTTCCATGTCGTAGATGTTCGGCAGCGTCGTCACCACGCACGGCTCGGCGAGGAGCCACTTGAGGGCAGCTTGTCCGAGGGTCATGCGGGTGGTGAGAAAATCCAGAGTGCGGACCTTTCTGACGCCGTTCGTGAGCCACGAGCGTGGTCGATGGCGCCTGTGGTCGTTCGGCGGGAACTGGGTGTCCTCGGTGTACTTCCCTTCCAGCATCCCAGAGGCGTGCGTCACCCGGATGTTGAAGGTGCAATTCGGGGCATGCTCGCGGGCAGCCTCGATCATTGCCGTTCCCGGATGCTGTTCGAGGATGTTCCAGATCATCTGGATCGTTCCGACGTCGGTCTCGCGCTCGCACAGCTCCACCGCTTCGTAGAGCCACCCGATAGCCGGACCGAATGCCGCGCCCCACACCGAAATCAGACCTTCCTCCTGCATCTCGCGAAGCGATCGCCAGATCGATGCGTCCCGGACGTGTTCCATCTTGACGTTGTGAAGCTGCAGGACGTCGACGTGATCGGTCTCCAGCCGCTCGAGGCAGTTGTCGAGCGCGAACCGCATGTAATCGCGATCGAACTTCTGCGGCAACTCGCTCTGACCCCGCCGCGCTGACTGGGCCGCCGCGTCGTAGATGTCGTAGCCGATTTTTGTAGAGTAGACGACCTGGTCGCGCTTGCCGTGGAAGGCGGTGGCAAGCTGCTTCTCACCGCGTCCGTTGCCGTATGTGTCAGCGGTGTCGAAAAAGCTGATGCCGTAGTCGCGGTTCGACGCGCGGAGCATCTCGACGGCCTCTTCATCGGTCTTCTCTCCCCACCAGCCGGTGGAGAGGGTCCAGGTTCCGAAGCCTATTTCGCTGACTTTAATGTCAGTGCCGGGGAACAGCCTGTAGCGCATTGTTTCGGATGGCGATGGTCAGGAAAGACAAGTTACTTGAGGCTCTTCACCCAGTCGATGATCGAGGCCGCCAACTCGGGCACTACCGGAATCGTGGGATCAGTGTAGAGCGGCAGCTGCGAGATCGCGGTCATTGTCGTCGCCGCTCTGTAGACGTGATTCGCCTCGGGAATGATGACGAGCTTTGCCTTCGGGTCCGCCGCTTTGAGAGCGCGCGCGTCGGCCTCACTCACCTGCACGTCGTGGCCCCCCTGTACGATCAGCAGCGGAACTTTGACGCGTGAGATCTCGGCTACTGGATCGTACTTGACCCACGTCTGCATGAATCGCCTGTTCACAGGCAGTAGCAGCGACCTCAACCCAGGAAGCACATCACCCGGGTCTTCTCCACGCAGGTAACGCGCCGAGGCTGAATCCCACCGCGCGAGCTCCTCCGGCGGCAGCTGCTTCGACAACTGCTCTCGCAGCACCGTCATTATCGGTCGGCCCGCGCCGGACATCATCACGATGCCGGATGCAGGCGCACCGCGATTGACCGCCTGCAGAACGAGCTCGGCGCCCTCGCTGTGGCCAATCAGGATCACCTTCGAGAAGCGCCGGTCGGACACGAGTCTTCGCGCTCCGGCGATCACGTCCGCGACAAAATCGTCTATCGAAGTCTGGGCAACGTCGATCTTGTGAACGTTCTCGCCGAGCACTCTCTTGTCGTACCGGACCGACGCGATGCCGGCTTCAGCAAGCTGCCATGCGAGTATCGCGTAGAGGTTCGAGTTGTTCTGCGCTCTGAGCGGTCCGGCAGAGTTTCCATTGCGGTCCGTCGGCCCTGATCCGGCGACGATGAGCGCGACTGGACCGCGGCCTTTGTAGTTCGCCGGCAGCGTCAGAGTGCCTGGCAATGTCAGAGTCCCGCTCTGGAACGAGAACGGCAGCTCGATCACCGAGGGCGGAGGAAGCGTATCGATGTGTGTAGTGTCGGTCGTCTGCGAATTGGCCACTGACGCGATGAGCGCTGCGGGAAGCACCGTCAGAGCAAGAAAATGAAAGTGTTTCATGAGAGCTTGCCCGCCGCGTCGGTCGCGAAATAAGTCACGATGAAATCGGCTCCGGCACGTCGAATACCGAGGAGCGATTCCATCATTACCCGGTCCTTTTCGATCCAGCCGCGATCGGCCGCCGCGCAAATCATCGCATACTCGCCGCTCACCTGGTACGCCGCAACCGGATAGCCCGTCTGCGCTTTCACACGCGACACGATGTCGAGATAAGGTCCGGCGGGTTTGACCATCACTGCGTCGGCACCTTCTTCGATGTCCGATAGCACCTCGCGGATCGCCTCTTCGGCGTTTCCCGGATCCATCTGGTACCCGCGACGATCGCCCGACTGAGGAGCAGACTCCGCCGCCTCGCGAAACGGGCCGTAGTACGCAGAGGCGTATTTTGCCGCATAGCTGAGAATCGATACTCCGGAAAATCCGTCGGCGTCGAGTGATGACCTGATGGCCTGAACCCTTCCGTCCATCATGTCGCTCGGGGCAACGATGTCAGCCCCGGCTCGTGCGTGAGAGAGCGCAGCGCGAGAGAGCAGCTCCAGGGTCGCATCGTTGTCGACCTCACCGTCCTTGAGCACACCGCAGTGACCGTGGTCCGTGTACTCGCACATGCAGACGTCGGTGATCACGACCAGATCTGGAATCTCTTTCTTCAACGCTCGAACAGACGATTGCACGGCGCCCTGGTCGTCCCAGGCCGACGATCCCGTGGCGTCTTTCGTCTCTGGCACTCCGAACAATATGATTCCTCCGACTCCGGCTTTGGCTGCGGCTTCAGCGTCGCGCAGCATCTCGTCCACAGACGTCTGTGAAACACCGGGCATCGAGCCGACCGGCTTGCGAAGTTTTTTTCCATCGCGAACAAAGACGGGCAACACGAGCTGCGCGGGCGCGAGATGCGTTTCGCGAACCAGGTTTCGGAGCGCGGCGGTGCGGCGCAATCGGCGCGGACGGTACTGGGGAAAATTCGACACTCTTACTCGGGCTGTGGCGCGGGAAGCCGAGAGAGCTGTCGCAACTCTACCAGCAGACTCGACCCGCCCCGCGAGCGAATCTCGGCGGCGAGTGCCTCGCCCGTGGATTCGGGTGAATCGGAATCGAGCAGCAGCGATCCGCGCACGATGTGCTTACCGGTAACGTCAGCCAGCATACCATATAATGTAGGGCGCGAACCGCCGTCGCCGGTGACAATGGCGCCGATCGGCACCTGACAGCCACCGTCGAGGGCAGCGAGAAATGCCCGTTCCGCGCGCGTTGCAACCGATGTCGCTTCGTCATTGAGCGACATCAGGATCTCGGTGAAGCGAGTATCCTCTGTCCGCGCCTGAACGGCAATCGCGCCCTGCCCGGGAGCAGGAATCCATTCCGTCGGGTCAAAAAACATGGTGATACGCTGCCGCACACCGAGACGGATGAGACCCGCTGCCGCAAGGATCGCCGCGTGCACTTTGCCAGTCTCGACCTTACTCAGTCGAGTGGGGACGTTGCCACGCAGCTCGACGACCTCGAGGTCCGGCCGTCTGGCCATGAGCTGCGCCCGACGTCGGAGGCTCGATGTGCCGACTCTCGATCCAGCTGGAAGATCGTCGAGACTGTCGGCGCCGACCCCGCGATTCACGACGAGCACGTCGCGCGGATCCTCCCGCTCCAGCTGAGCGACGATCTCGAGGCCCTCGCTCGATTCTGTCGGCAGGTCCTTGAGCGAATGCACGGCGCAATCGATCTTGCCTTTCGCCAAGGCAACTTCGAGCTCGTGGGTGAAGAGACCCTTTGCGCCTATTTCAGAGAGAGGCTGGTCGAGCTTCTTGTCGCCGGTCGTCTTGAAGGTCACGAGCTCGGAGCGAACGCCTCGAGCCATCAAGGCAGCTTCAACGAGGCGCGCCTGACGCAACGCAAGCTCCGATGCGCGCGTTCCAATCCGAAGTACTTCGGGATCGTTCTTTGGCTTACGCGCCACGCACCATCGCCGCAACGAGTCCGTCGATGGTCGACTCTTCCGCCTCGTGTCTGACCTCGAGTCCTGCTTCGCGCAATGCGGTCGATGTCTGCGGCCCGATCGACACGGCCGGAACACGGATCGCCACGTCGCGGCCAACCGCTTCGACGTACGCCTTAACCGCAGAAGCGGACGTGAACGTCACCAGATCGATCTTTCCGGCTTCGATCGCGCGAGCAAGTCGCTCCGCCCCTTCGCCATCTCTGATCGAGCGGTAAGCCTCGATAACGCTGACGTCGGCGCCCATCTTCGTCAGGGCATCCGGAAGCACTTCGCGCGCACCCTCCGCCGTCACGTAGAGAACTTTGGAACCGGCGACGTCCTCTCGGCGCTGCATCGCGTCTATGACGCCTTCCGCTACGAAACGCTCGGGAATCAAATCGACGGCGATCCCGCGCTCGAGCAGAGCGCCAGCGGTCGATGGTCCCACCGCCGCGATCTTTAGTCCCGCGAGCGAACGCGCGTCACGACCAGCACCAAGAAGCTGCTCCCAGAAAATTGAAACCGCGTTCTGACTGGTGAAGATGAGCCATGCGAACGACGAGATTTTCTCAATGGCACTGCGGAGCGGAGTGAGATCGAGTCGCGCGATTTGGGTTGCAGGCATCTCCATGACACTCGCACCAACCTCTCGCAGCTTCTCGGTGAGCGCGGGCGCCTGCCGCGTCGCGCGCGTCACGACGATGCGCTTTCCGAACAACGGACGCCGCTCGAACCAGCTCAGCTCGTCCCGGAGAACGACGGACCAGCCGATAACTGTGATCACGGGCGCGGTGAGATTTTGTTCTTCGGCTTCCTCGGCAATCGTCTCGAGAGTTGCGACGACGGTTCGCTGCTTTGAAAGCGTTCCCCACTGAATCGACGCGGCGGGCATCTCCGCGGCCATGCCGCCCTCGATGAGGGCGCCCGTGACATTGCGAAGCGTCTTCACCCCCATGTAGAGAACGATGGTTCCACCGGCTTTCGCGAGCGCCGACCAGTTGGTCTGGCTCGAAGGTTTCGCGGGATCCTCGTGTCCGGTAACGAACGTCACCGATGTCGATAGCCCGCGATGCGTCACCGGAATCCCCGCGTAGGCTGGCGCCGCGATGCCCGCAGTGATGCCGGGCACTACCTCGAAGGGCACCATCGCATCGTTCAATGACTGCACTTCCTCGCTTCCCCTGCCGAACACAAACGGATCGCCGCCCTTGAGACGCACGACGCGCTTGCCTTCGCGCGCGAGCCGCACGAGCAGCTCGTTGATTTCGGCTTGCGTGACTGGTCCGGCCGCTCCGCCGCGTTTGCCGACATAATAGAGCTCCGGCCGTCCTGTCTCGCGGGCACCAGCGGGAAGAAGCGCCACGTTCGCGAGTGCATCGTAGACTACCGCGTCCGCGGAGTCGATCAGCTGTTGTCCTCTTACGGTGATGAGGCCCGGATCCCCAGGCCCTGCGCCTACGAGAAAGACCTTCCCCTCACTCAAGGGCGCTTCCTGAAACGAAGGAGCTCGACGACGTGCGGCGCGGCTGCTCCGGGGAGGCATCGCCGCGCGCAATGAGTCCAACGGCCTTCGCCCAGC
Source organism: Gemmatimonadaceae bacterium (assembly GCA_050733435.1). Taxonomy (GTDB): domain Bacteria; phylum Gemmatimonadota; class Gemmatimonadetes; order Gemmatimonadales; family Gemmatimonadaceae; genus UBA4720. The sequence continues at coordinate 47,523 of JBOHTB010000028.1, forward strand.
GCGCATACTCCACCGGTGAGATCTCGGACGGCTTGATCTCGCTTCGACCACCCCAGAAGACGTTGGTGTAAGAGACGGGAATGCCGGCTCGAGCCAGGTGCTCGTCAATCGCTGTCTTGTGCGCCAGCACCAGCTCTTTGTCGGTCCCGTGAGCAACGGCCATGAGATTCACGTGCGCGAACTCAGCCCCTCCCTCTCGCCAGTAGGCGTGCGTGAGGATGTGGTGACGTCCGATCTCTTTCCCGGCCTCGATCTCACGTCCGGACGGAACACGCCAGTGAAACAGCGCATTGTACCGTGTCACCCGCTCGCCGGTTGCCGATGGCTTCACGTGCTCGAGAAACGTGGAGAACCGTCCAATTACTCCGCGCTCACCAAGGGACCGCGCGACTCTGACGAATTCTTCGAGCGTGAGTCCGGCATCGGCAGCACGCCGGCGCCATGGGTCCGGCACGATCTCATCGGGCGCGAACTCGCGCTTGAGCGCGGTCAGAACGCACCAGTCCAGATGCGACAGCTCCACAATGTTCGTGTCGAGAACGCGGCCTGGCTCGTCGCTTCGCGAGCCCGGCTCCATTCCGCGACGGCGCACATGGCCGACACCGAGGGCGAAGAGATGCTTTGCCGGCATGATCCGGTAGGCCGACGCGCCTACCTTTGCCGCCAGAAAATCGCAGTGCTCCTTCATCGAGAAGCCTTGCGGGACTTTGAGCGTCGTCCACAGACGGTAAACCGAGCCCTCAGTCTCCGAGTCGGTCGAACGGATTACGACGTGACCGGAGAACGGATCTTCTTTCGCCATGTAGTTGAAGCCCGCATCGAGCTTCTCCGTCGGGAGTCGCCACGCTACAAGCGCTCCGGGGGCGAGGTTGGTCGCCATGAGAGTTTGCCTGATACGCCGCACGACGCCCGCGACGAGCATCGCGCGCAATCGCTCCATGACGACTGTCTCGTCCACACCCGACGCAATCGCAATCTCGGCGAACGGCTCCGTCACGAACCCCGCAATCCGATCCTCGGACACGGCGAGAATCCGGGCGTTGATGGGATCTGACACGTCGGTTGGAGTCTCGCTCGACACGGACGCGTGTCCCACTATCGAGACCTCAGTCGCTTGAGGCGGAAATACAGACTTAGCGCGTACGCCACGTAAATGCCGAGCGCGATGGTATAGGCGACGTGGTAGTACGAAGATGTCTCAGGCATTCCGGGCCGCCGCCGCGACAATCGCGTCGCGCTCGACCGCGTAGCGGTAGCGTGAGCGAACGAAGGCAAGATATAGGAGAGTGAAAGAGACCAGTGAGATCATGAGCGTCAGCAGCATCTCGTTTGGCAGCGAAGGCGCGCTTGGCTTTCCGACGATTGGCTTCGGATGCATCGTCGCGAACATGTAGACACTCAGGTGGACGAAGGGAATCAGAAGAGCACCGAGGATTCCGAGCACGGCGGAGTAGCGCGCGCGCATCTCCGGTGATTCTATTGCGCCGCGAAGAACGATGTACGAAACGTAGATAAACCAGAGAAACAGCGTCGAGATCAACCGCACGTCCCACCACGCCCAATAAGTTCCCCAGATCGGTTTCGCCCAGAGCGGTCCGGTGATCAGCACCACCGAAGTGAAAACGACGCCGACCTCCGCGGAGCTCTCCGCGAACTGGTCGAGACGCTGGTCGCGGATCCAGAGAAAGACTCCGCTTGCGATCGCGACGAGCCCGAATGCGGCGAACGCGACCCACGCCGCTGGGACGTGCAGGTAGAAGATTTTTTGCGCCGCTCCCTGCTTTGCCTCGAGCGGCGTGAAAAACGCGGCTCGGATAACGGTGCCGAATACGGACAGACCGGCCACAACTGGAAGCCAGGAGATCTTCATCTAGTGCGGGTGTAAGAGCGAACGGGTCGGTGACATGCAGTCACCGACCCGTTCAATTTAAGCGACGACGTCTTTCTATGCCGACCCACAGCCTCCCTGGCTGTCATGCATCGCGAGCGACGATGCAGAGGACCGGACAATCATATCAGCGTGTGGGAACGCGCGTCCGGTGTGACCGCATCACTCCGAGCCATCCGATTCTGAATCCAGGTGATGACGAATCCAGCGATGACGAACTGGATCGCGAGATCGATTGTATTGACCAGTGCGTAGCTGCCCGCAAAACCGTACCAGTTCCAGTCGGAGAATTCCTTTATCATGCCGGCCGTGAGTCCTACGGCGCCGAGCTTGACGGCGACGTCTCCCGCGGTGCGACGAGCGCCAGCTTTGCCGAGGACGAGACAAAGAAACAGTGCGGCCAGAAGATCGATCACGATCTGCTTCGCCATGTTCGGCCCCATCGACTTCGATTTGTCAGCCAGCGTGGGCGTGAGCGACTGCGCGAGGACAATCCCCTCCGGAGCATAGTAGACGCCGTTGGTCGGCGCCTGCGCACGTATCGCCTGCACAGCGGCGGCGTTGTCCTTGAAGCTGGCGACCGTCGCCTTGTGCCACGGGATTGCGACGTTCGATACCGTCTGCCATACGAAGAGCGTTATGCCGGCGGCGAGCGTGCCATAGAGCAGGTACTTCCCTTTCATTGCACACTCCGCGTTTGGGGCGAGGAAAGCATACGCTCGCCGTGGTTTGACCGCTACGGCGCCAGCTATTTCGAAGTGCTGACTGGTCGCGGCTGGAAACCAGTTAGTCGCGGGAAGACCGACTAATCCTCGATCGTGAACGGGTAGGCGACGGCGCACGCGGCGACGAACACGATGTCGAAAGCCAGGAGGAGCTTGAGCCACGCCGCGGATTCGACGAGCGGTCGTCCACTCAACAGCTTCGCCGTTGCCTGCGTCGCCGCGATAACGATCGGCACGAAGAACGGGAGCGCCAGCATCGGCAGCAGCAACTCGGCCAATCTCGTATTCACCGCCATCGCGCTGAATAACGTGCCCACTGTGACCAGTCCTACAGCAGCCAGGATCGCGATCATGATGAGTGGCGCCGCGACGTGACCGAGCGGCAGGTTGTAGAAGATGGCGAGCGCTGGTATTGCAATCACCTGCACGGCCGCCACGAAAACGAGGTTTGCGATCGCCTTTCCGAGGAATATCGAATGACGCGACACAGGTGAGGCGAGAAGACCATCGATGGCGTGGTCGGCGGCCTCCACTCCGAAGGACCGGTGCAGTCCGAGCAAGCCGGAGAAGGTGAAGATTATCCAGAGCACTCCCGGCGCGAGATCCGTGACGCTCACCGCTGTGGGATCCCAGGCGTAGTAGAAGATCACGAGCCCGAGCAGCGCGAACACGACGCTCGAGAAGAAGGCGCTCCGGGTCCGGAACTCGATGGCGAGATCCTTCCGCGCGATCAGCCAGGCCGCCGACAATGTCTCACTCACCGGAAGCCAGTGCCTCACGGTAAATCTCCGAGTAAGACGCCACATCAACGGAGGCTCGCCGGTCGTACCGCGCGAATCGACCGCGGTGCATCACAGCGGCACTCGTGGCGAGCGCAAGCCCCTCGGCGAGATTGTGCGTGACGATGATGATCGCTGTTCCGGACGACCGGAGATTCTGGAGAAGTGCCGTCAGTGCGCGCGCACCGCTCTCGTCGAGTCCGCTGTACGGTTCGTCGGCAAGTACGAGCCGCGGGGAATGCACCATCGCGCGAGCAATCGACACGCGCTGCTGCATTCCGCGGCTCAGGGATCTAATCGGCGTGTCGGCGCGGTCGAGCATCGACATGCGCTGAAGTGAGCTGTCCACATTCTCCCTGACGTCGCGCACGCCGTAGAGACGCGCCGCGAAGGAAACGTTCTCGCGCGGAGAAAGTGCCTCGTAAAGCATCGTGTGGTGTGATATGAGGCCTACTCGCGACCTCACTTCTCTTCCCGCGGGAAGCGCGATTCCGGAAACACGTGCCGTTCCCGACGAGGGTCTGAGCAGGCCGGCCAACACACGGAGCAGAGTCGTCTTGCCGGCGCCGTTGGGTCCGAAAACAGCGAGACACTCTCCCTCCGCGAGGGAAAACGAGACGCCGGCAACCGCCCTTCGGACCCCGAACGAGCGCGTCAGGTCTACGACTTCGAGGGTAGGCGGCTGGGCGGAAATTGTGGAAGGCATTCGCCTAGAACTTGCCACTCTGGCGGGATGCGCGCAAAACGCTGTATCCTTGCGATACCAGTCGTTTCCGCGCGTCCACCGAGCCTCAGACAATGACCGACATCGACGTACTTCTAGAGGAAACCCGCAAATTCGAGCCGCCGGAGAATTTCAGCCGAGCCGCGAACGTCCGCACGGCGGACATCTACGAACAAGCCGCACGCGACCCCGAGAAATTCTGGGCAGATCAGGCGCACGAGCTGGACTGGATAAAACCGTGGAGCAAGGTGCTGGAGTGGAATCCTCCGCACGTTAAATGGTTCACCGGCGGAAAAATCAACATAGCGGCCAACTGCATAGACAGGCACATCGCCGGTCCTCGCCGCAACAAAGCCGCTCTTATCTGGGAGGGCGAGCCGGGCGACCAGCGCACCCTCACCTATTGGGATCTGTACTGTGAGGTGACAAAGTTCGCCAACGTCCTGAAGAAGCTTGGCGCTCGCAAGGGTGATCGTATCGCGATCTATCTTCCGCTCATCCCCGAAGCTGCGATTGCGATGCTCGCGTGCGCACGTATTGGCGCGATCCATTCGGTGGTTTTCGGCGGATTCTCTCCCGAGTCATTGCGCGACAGAATCAACGACGCCGAAGCAAAAATCCTGATCACGGCCGACGGCGGCTATCGCCGCGGCCAGGTCATTCCACTCAAGCGCAATGCCGACAAGGCAGTCGAGGATACTCCATCGATAAAGCACGTCATCGTCGTCCAGCGACGTCCCGGAAGCGGCGGCGACGAAGCATTCGCTGACATGAAAGAGGGACGCGATCACTGGTGGCATCGCCTGATGAAGGAAAGCACGATGCATTGTGAGCCAGAGGTGATGGATTCGGAGGATATCCTTTACATCCTCTACACCTCCGGCACGACTGGAAAACCCAAGGGAATAGTCCACACGACGGGCGGATACCTCACCGGTGTGACGAGTACGACGAAGATGGTGTTCGACCTCAAGGAGGAAGACGTCTTCTGGTGTACGGCGGACATCGGCTGGGTGACCGGCCACTCCTATCTCGTCTATGGTCCGCTCGCGAATGGCGCCACGTGCATCATGTACGAAGGTGCACCCGACTGGCCGGAGCGCGACCGGTTCTGGGACATCTGCGAGAGACGCGGCGTCACGATTCTCTACACGGCGCCGACAGCCATCCGCGCGTTCATGAAGTGGGGAGACGAGCACCCCGCAAAGCACGACCTGTCGAGGCTGCGATTGCTTGGCTCCGTTGGCGAGCCGATCAATCCGGAGGCGTGGATGTGGTACCGCGAGCACATCGGCGGCGACCGTTGTCCGATCGTCGACACATGGTGGCAAACGGAAACGGGAGCGATCGTGATCTCGCCGCTCCCGGGACTGACTCCGACCAAGCCTGGAAGTGCCACGAAGGCGCTGCCGGGCTACTCCGCGGAGTTGGTGGATTCAAACGCGAAGCGCATCGACGTTGGCGGGGGACTTCTCGCGCTGACCAAGCCGTGGCCGTCGATGCTGCGGACTATCTGGGGCGACGACGCGCGGTACGTGCAGACCTATTTCTCGAAGTGGCCCGGAAGGCCCGATTTGTATTTTCCGGGCGACGGCGCGAAGCGCGACGACGATGGCTATTTCTGGATCCTCGGCAGAGTCGACGATGTGCTCAATGTCGCCGGCCATCGCATCGGCACAATGGAGGTCGAGTCGGCGCTCGTCGAGCATCCCGCCGTGGCCGAAGCTGCCGTGGTTGGAAAGACTCACGAGCTCAAGGGCCAGGCAATCGCAGCATTCGTTACGCTCCGAGACAAGTCGCGACAGAGTCCCGCTCTTCGTGACGAGCTGCGCGAATTTGTCGCGCAAAAAATCGGCGCGCTCGCGCGTCCCGACGACATTTTATTCTCCGCTGATCTTCCAAAAACTCGCTCGGGAAAGATCATGCGGCGATTGCTTCGCGACATCGCGGAAGGACGTGCTTTGGGCGACACGACTACGCTCGCGGATCCGAACGTCGTCGCGAGTCTCAAAGATCAGTACGAGGACAAGGAGGGCTGATTTTCTATCAGCCAACGGTCGAAGTAGTGGAAATGTCATCCCTTTTTCATTCAACCGCTTAGCCCCCGCGCCCGAACAAATCCCGACGCGTTTTGGCCATGGCCCGAATGTCAAAATCATATCGCTTGACTAGTTAAGCTATTCCACCATATTGCGCGCCTTCAGGCCCGCAGGACGCGTTCGCGACACACAAAGTGCGCGTCCCAAAAAGTCAAGAAAAACAGAGTGGTTTCCAGTTTCGTAAACGGGTGAAAGCGCGTTGCAGTAGAGGTGCGCTCTCGTCTTATAGGTGCAGCACAACCGCTTATCAGAAACGTCCGGTTTCAACCCTCTGGTTCGTTACCGGCGCCATCAAAATTTCGGAGAAAAAATCACAATGAAAGCGACCTATTCGCTGTTGGCCGCGATGGTGCTCGGCACGGCCATCGGCGCGAGCCAGGCCAACGCACAGTGCAGCGGCAACGCCGGCACGTGTAACACGATCAACACCGCGTCGGTCACCGTTGGCGCACTCGTCAAGCTCGGCATGAGCTCAGCGAGCACCGCACTTACGAACCCGACCGCGGATGACGTCGATGCGGGTAACGTCATCGCTGACGCTGGCCCGACGTTCACGGTCAAGTCGAACAGAAGCTGGACACTCAAGATCAAGTCACAGAACGCGACGGACTGGACCTACGTGGGCAGCAATTCCGGTGTCAAGCCGATCGGAGACCTGTCATGGGCGACCTCGGCCGGTGGCACCTACGCGGCGATCACCAACGCCGACGTGACGTTCCTCTCGGGCGCGAGCGCCAGCAACGGAACGGCTGCACAGGCTTTCTTCAAGACCAGCTGGGTGAGCGACTTCACCAGCGCGAGCAACGCACCTGGTACGTACAGCTTGCCGATCGTCTTTACCCTCACCGCTCCGTAATTCATGAAGAATTCTGGCTCTCGCTCGTCCGCAAGGACGGGCGCAGAGCGCAGAGGGCGAGTGCGGAAAGCCGTACTCGCCCTCTGCGCTGTAATGGGGATGGTCTTCTCGGAGCGCGCCGCGGCGCAGTTGCTCGTGGATCCGCTCGAGGTGACCCTATTCACCACGAGCGCGAACCGTGTGGCGGGAACCTTCACCGTCTCGAACACAACCGACGCTCCCGTCCAGGCGACGATAACCCGCCAGGACTGGGACCGCGTCGAGAATGGCGATAACCGCTTCCTGCCTTCGGGCACGAGCGGCACGTCGTGCGGCGCGCTTCTCACCGCTTCTCCACTCTCGATTCGTGTCGAGCCCCACACCTCTCACACCATCCGGGTCGGCGTGCAGAACGGCGCCGACCTGAAGAAGGAGTGCTGGGACATTTTCTTCGTCGAAGAGATTCCACAGCGTCCGACGACCAAGGGCAACTCGCTGCAGTACATCTTCCGAACGGGCGTGAAAGTTTACGTTGCCCCGTCCGGGCTCGCGCGCGACGGCGCCATCGAAGACATGGCCGTTGAGGATGTCCCGCTACCTCCGCACTCGGCGTCGAGCACGCCTGGCACAGTCGCTGTGAACGGTGCGCCCGGCACCAAACGCCAAATCGCGATTCGCTTCCACAACACCGGAGGCATGAACCTTATCGCGAAGGGCCGGCTCGAGTTCAGGCGATTGGACAATTCGCTCGCTGCGGAGACGCCAGTAGCCGAATTCCCGACGCTGCCCGGCGCCGTTAGAAAGCTGATGGTCGACGTTCCCCCTGGTTTGACGACGGGCGATTACGTCGTTCTCGCACTCATCGATTTCGGCGGCGCAGAGCTCGTTGCGGGCCAGATCGATTATCAGGCCAAGTAGGACGCAATGTCCTCCTTCGGGCGGAGCCTCCGTGGCGCCAGCACCATCGCGGCGATGTTCGTCGCGGCGGCGCTACTCGCTTCTCCGCTCGCCGCTCAGAAAACCATTCTCACGGTCAGCGGCGGGACAATCACTTTCCCCGCGCCGACCGCTGCCGATTACATCAACGGCTACGTCAACTCGACAACCGGCGTCACCTTCAACGTCAATTCGCAGAACGGAGCGACTCGCACGACTACGATTTCGATTCGCTCGAGCTCGGCTAACCTCGGGAACGGCAAGGTGATTGGAGATTTGCAGTGGAAGCGCTCCGACCTCGCGACGTGGAATAGCATCACGCTCGTCGACAGCCCGGTCGAGCAACGAATCGTCGTCAACAAGGGCTTGAACGACCCGTGGAGCAACACGGTGTTTTTCCGCATGATCCTAAACTGGGCGTCCGATGCTCCGGCAACGTACGCCGCGAATTACGTGATCACGCTTTCACAGACGGTCCCGTAATGCGCGCGCTTCGCGGAACGTGCGCTCTGCTCGCGTTGGGCTTTGTGTCTGCGACTTCCGCCGCACAAACCAGCACACCGGCAACGCAGGGCACGGCTGCTCGAGTCACTGCGCTCGCAACCTGGAGCCCCGCGCGCGCCGACTCGAGCGGCGAACGCACGACGCTGCTTCCGTCCGTGAAAGCATCGGGCGCGCCGCGTACGTATCAGGTCATTTCGATTCCGCTGCCCGACGCGCTCGCGAGCTCGACGAATATCGCGATGGAAGTCGTGCCCCACGGTGACTTCGTCGTGCTCGGCGCCCACACTCGACTCATATCCGCGGCGACGCAGCGACATATCGGCATTACGATCGGCATTCCGGCGAGCGCGCTTGCCGGACGCTTGCTTGCCGCGGATGCGCGCTTTTCAGCGGCGGGAACGCCCGTCATCATCGTGCCGGTCGAGATAGACGTCAGCCTCGTACGCAGTATCTCGCTGCGGCCAGGTGCCGCGCCCGTCAGCGCTCAGGCGGGCGCCGACGTCATCATCCCCTTCGAGATAACGAATTCGGGAAATTCGGTCGAAAATCTGGCGACGGAGCTGACACTACCCAGCGGCTGGTCTTCGCGTGATGTTCGAAATGGTCCGGTTTCCATCCAACCCGGGGAAACGATCAAGCGCCGCGTGCGCCTGAGCGTTCCGGCCTTGTCGAGTACGGGCTCTTCGTTCGTCCACATCGTGTTGCGCGCCAGCGGCGAAGTTCTCGGCGACCAGACAGTTGCCGTCGAAGTCTTCAACTCGAGCTCGATCGGCAGGCAGTCTGGCCCGCTGATCACGTCGGCGGTAGCACACGCCAGCGACGAGAACGGACATCCCAGCAGCCTTTTGACGCTCAGCGCAACGGGTGCACTTTTCGATTCAGTGCGTGTCGACGCGCGGATGTCGCACGGGACCACGCCCGGCGCAGCGTCGAACAGCGCGTTCTCGCATCTCGGCTCGTATCAGTCGGCAACCTCGCTCTCTCTTACCGCGCCTTCGGGACAGCTGAATCTCGGCAATACGGGGACGTCTTTCTCCGATCTGACGGGATTGTATCCCTATGGCGAAGGCGCTCTGCTGCGCCTGCAACACCCGTCGTGGTCATTCACCGGACTCGGCGCCCTCTCGGTTGCGCAGCCGGGCGGCGGCAAACGTGAGCCGATGGTGGGAATGCGGGGCGAGCACGCTCTCGGAGACGTGCAGCTCAGCACCTCCATCTCTCATCTTGCCGATGCTGGTCCTTCACCGCGCCGGCTCGATGCGGTCGGAGTCGGAGCAGCGGTGCCTTCACTTTTCGGGAGCACGTTCAAGGCGGAAATCGCCGAGCGTCGTTTTGCCGACGGAAGCGGCATCGGATGGTCGAGCGCGCTCGTGAAGGTCGATCCGGAGAGCAATGAGGAGTTGCGCGTGACGCACGCTCCCGGTGGCAGCGATGCATTCGCGCGGGCAACGAACGAAGTTGTCGCCGATGTCTCACAACGACTGACCTCGCGCGCGACAGTGAGTGCGAGCGGATGGCGGACCACCGACGCGACGTCCGTCTTCAGCGGGCTCACGGCGAATGGACTTTCTCTGCGGCCGCAGTATGCGATTCACGGAGCCACGACTATCGCAGTCGAGGCGCGCTCGTACGTCTTCGATGCGACGTCGCGTCCGTCGGCCGGCAACGCCGGTGGCGGCTTCGGCAATCGCGAACAGCAACTGGGCGCCAGCCTCAGCACCTACGTCCGTCAGTATTACCTGAACACGTCGGCGTATCTGGGCAACGTTACGCGGTCGGTTTCCCCGGTCGGTCAGCCAGTGATAACCGACAGAACTCCAAGAAACTACTGGACGACGAACGCGGGCTGGACTGGCGCGGGTGGCGTGGTAGAAGTGCAAAGCCGAATAGAGCAGACGCGTGACCGCGGCGGCTTCGTGAATCAGCAGACGATGATCGGAATTCGGGGCGAGGAGGTCGTGCTTCCATGGCTGGGCGGACTGCGAGCCGACGGAGAGCTTCAGCGCGTGAACGGCTTTGGCGACGAGAACTCCTCTGTTGTTCGAGCTGGCCTCGCTGTTCCAATCATGAACGGTCTGTCGTTCAAGATCGACGCAGAGCGGAACTCGATCTTCCATTCGCTGAGCGGCGCCGTTCCATGGATAGTCGGCATCCGCATCGAGCATTCGCTCACGGTCCCAATGCTTCGACAGCCCGGCACTTCCGGGTACGTTTACCAGGATCTTAACGCGAACCAGCGTCGTGATCCCGGTGAGCCGGGACTGGCCGGAGTCATCGTCAGACGCGGCGGAGAAACCGCGGTCGCGGACGCGAACGGCAAGTACCGTGTCGCTGGCGACGCGTCAAAGCCAGTTGTGATCGATGAAGCTTCGTTGCCGGACGGCTGGACACCCAGCGGATCCGGACGCGGTGACCTCAGTGTGGCGCTCACCACGTCGGCGGAAATCGAGCTCGTGGTAGCGCCGAGATCGGGTATATCGGACGTGCAAGTCGATCTGGCCAAGGCTCGAGTAATCGCGCGCGACAGTGCGGGCCGAGAGTGGATCGCGAGAATGAGCGGTCCGACGACCGCGACGTTCGAGTCGCTTCCGGTGGGCAAGTACACGCTGGACTTCGATCTCTCGGAATTGAGCGAGCCGCTCGTTCCGCGCGGTCCGGTGCCGCCGCTCGTTGTCACTGGGAAGGACTCGAAATCGATAACGGTGACGCTTGACCCGCGGCCCATCCGGATGTGGAAGCCCACGTCGCCGGCGAGCTCAAAATGATCATCCATCCGGCAATCTCGTTCAAGCGGTTGGCCTGGCTCGTTGGCGGGGCGGCGACACTTCTCTCGTCTGCGTGCCTCAGCTCGACCTCTCCCGAGCCGTCGGTGATTCAGCTCGCAGGTAATTGGAGCTACAGCGGAGTACAGACGCAGCCCGTTCGTCAGACGCTCGCCGGAACATTGACTGTCTCGCGCGAATCAGGGTCGAGCTTCGAGGGACGCCTGGATCTCGTAGAGACGGACGAGCAAAGCGGCCAGAGCACGGTGCTGGGCGGTCTCGTCAGCGGCTCGGAGAGCGCAACGAGCGTGATCGATTTCGATGCGAACCTCGAGACCGTGCGTCGCCACGTCGGACAAATCGTCGCGGACACCATCACCGGAACCTGGATCGGCTCGGCTACCGATGGATCCATGTCGTCCGGAACATTCCGAGCAGAGCGAGCGACCAAATGAGAGTCACTGGAACCCTGATATTGGCGAGTGTGATCGCGGTACTTGGCGCGCGTGCGGTGGGCGCTCAATGCACGGCCAGCGGAGCCCCAGCCAGCTGCAATCAGCCGGGCAGTGTATCGATGACCGCCGGGCGGATCGTGAGACTCCAGGTGAGCGCCGGCTCTACCACGCTCACTGCGCCCACGCCCGCGGATTTCGATGCTGGACTGAACTCGACAACAGGCCCGACGCTGACCGTGAGCGCCAACTCGTCCTGGACGCTGCAGCTACACGCGTCGGCATCGGTTTGGACGGCAGTCAATACTTCGCCGGGCGCACCAGCCCGGGTGGACAAGCCAGCCAGCGACCTCAAGTGGAGCACGAGTGCTGGCGGGCCGTTCAACGGACTCACTATCGCTGACGCCACTCTCGTGAGCGGCCCCGCGACGTCGGCGAACGCGACCACTCTTTACTTCCAGACGCTTTACGACTGGGTTCAGGATACGCCGGGCAACTACAGTCTGTCGGTCGTGCTCACTTTGACGGCTCCGTAAGAGCTAGCCTCTGGTACGCTCCGTGCCTAACATCAGGGCACAGCATTCACGGATGTCCAATGCACCTTCGCAATCTGTTTCCTGAATCGATCTTCGGTCGCAAGCTGAACCCCAACGCCGAGCGACGCCTGCGTCTGTCGCAGGCTCGGGCTGAAGAGACGATCATTCGTGGCCACGTCGACAATGCGCTGATGTTCGTCGACACCCTGGCGGAGGATTTGTCGTTTGACAGAGCGATCGACACCTACATCCGGGTGATGGGCATCCCTGAGCCGCTTGCGAGTACAGTCGCGACGCGCGCGCTCGTGCACCTGGGAAGAGACCTCGTTCCGTTCCGCCGACGGATGCAGCGTGAGGGGGAGGATCAGGCGGCGGAGAAGCCGCGTCTACGCCTGGACGAGGCGTCCCGGGCTGGAGATATTCGGCGGGCGTAGGGCCGAAACTGCAACTGAACACTACACGCGGCCGGCTGATCGCTTCCCGCTGCACGCTGCCGGCCTAAAGACAAACTGCAACGGAACACTACACGCGGCCGGCTGATCGCTTCACGCTGATCGCCGCCGGCCGCAGACGCGCGTGGTTGCGCCATTACTCAAAACGCATTGGAAACTCGAGTTCTTAGCGAGAAGCGGTCAGCCGGCCGCGATTCGCCGGCAGCGTGTAGTGTTCTGTTGCAGTTTGTCCTGCGCCGGCAGCGAACAACGGGTAGCGATCAGCGGGCAGCGTGTAGTGTTCAGTTTGCTGTTCCGATGTGAGCGTCCCGGACCCGAACCCCTCGAACATCCAACACGCTGACGATGAATATGACCGTCACGATGCACGCGGACGTCACGCACCAGATGCAGATCGCGTGGATCACGCCAAGCTCGAGATAGGTCAGCCACGCCGAGAAGAGGACGCCGATTCCGGATTCGACGACGAGCAGGGCGGAGATGAGCGGCTCGCCCTCGAAGCGCGGCATCGTTCCGAGCAGCGCAACCGCGAACACGTCGAGGTAGAAGAGCAGCCCCCACATCGCGACTGGCAGGTGCAGGAAGGTCGCCCATTTGCTCGTGTTTACCTTCTCGCACGAGCCAATGCTGCATGTCAGCTCGCCGATGAAGCCGAGCTTGTAGAGCGTGAGATAAAGGCTGATGAAGATCCCGGCCAGTGCGAGCGCGGCCACGACCATCCGTCGCGTCACTTCGGTTTTGCAGCTGCTGTGGACGATGCGGTCGTGGAGGCCGTAGCGCCCGAAGCTTTCGCGACCGAGTCCACGATCGCCTTCATGTCGTCGTACGACCGCATGCCCGCATAGAGTGTGTTGCCGATGACGAAGCTCGGTGTCGAGTGCACGCCGCGTCTGAGGCCCTCAGCGAGGTTCGCGCTGATGCGTTTCTGGTACTTGCGGGCATCATAGCACGCCTCCCACTTGGCGACGTCGAGACCGATTTCCTGCGCGTAACGCTTAAAGAACGGCTTCGGCGCATCGGTGGATTCGCCATTCCATTCGGTTTGCGTCTGATAGAGGCGATCATGCATCGGCCAGAACTTTCCCTGCTCGTCGGCGCACGCTGCGGCGTTGGACGCTGCCAAAGTGTTGCGGTGCAGCTCCACGATCGGAAAATCGAAGTACGTGAGGTTCGCCAGACCCTTGTCGATGATTCGCGACCTTACATCCGGCTCGGTGACGACGGAGAATCCACCGCAGGAGGGACACTCGAAATCCGCGAACTCCATGATCTTCACGGGGGCATCGACTTTGCCAATCAGATAGCCCTGCGCGGGCCCGACGTTTGTAGTGTCGACCGCCTGAGGGACGACGCTGACGGACTGGTTTTTCCTGGTCGCGACATACGAAAGCGCGGCCACGCCGACAAGGACGATGGCGCCGAGGAGCCAAAAAAAGGCCTTTGGCCGGCTTGATGCACTGCGAGCCTCCCTGACGGCGTTGTCGCGGCGTACGTTCCTGTCGCTCGGTCTATCGTTGTTCGGAGACATTATTCGGCGATGCGATTGTTGGTGGGGGCCACTGCGGCGTTGTGACGCGAAAGCTAAGAGAGGGGTATCGAGATGCAAGCTGATATTCTGAGAGCACCTGTCGGTCCGGGAGCGATGCACGTCGAGAGGTACGGTCACGGCGGGACTGCCGTGATCCTTCTGCACGGCTTCGGCACGTGCAACTTCCTGTGGCGCGCGATTGCTCCCGCGATCACTTCAGCGGGTCACACCGCCTACTCCGTTGATCTCCTCGGTCACGGACAGTCCGATCGGCCCATCGATGCCGATTTCGGAATTGCCGCGCAAGCCGAGTACATCGACGCGGCGATGACGGTGCTGCGCGTGGCGCGCGCTGTGATCGTGGGTGTCGATTTTGGCGGAGATGTCGCGATGAAGCTCGCGGCCAATCGCCCGGACAGGGTTGAGAAACTCGTTCTTATCAATACCCCGGCGTTCGACGAGCTTCCCGCGAAAGACATCAGCCAGATGCAGCGGAGAACCGCGCGGTTTGCGTTCAGTCTTACCAGAGGAGTGATGGGAGCTGCTCCTCTTCTGGAGGGAGTCCTCAACGGCAGCGTCGCGGATCCTGAGCACATGCCGATGAGGCTCGTCGCCCGCTACCTCGCGCCCTTTGTCGGCAAAGACGGAGCGAATCACCTGCTTACACTGGCAAGCGCCGTCCATCGCGGTGACCTCGACGAGGACGAGTACGCCGAGATCCACGCGCCGACACTCATCATTTGGGGCGACGAGGATCGCTGGGTCGATCCGAAACTCGCTGACCGGCTCGTCAATGCGATTCCGGACGCGCGTCTGGTGCGCCTCGCTGGTGTCGCGCGTCTCGTCCCCGAGGAAAACCCCGAGCATTTGTCCGAACTGTTACTCGATTTCATCAAAAGACGCGCGGCGGCATGAACCTTTCTCCTATGAAACGGTGTCTAAGATCAGTAGATTGAAAAAGAAAATTTCATAGACGTTTTCACGCCAACCGAATTGATGAACACTCAGAAAAACAGATTCAGGAAGGAGCCGGTTCAGGCGGCAACTCCGTTTGCGGAGGCCCGGGACGAGCTGTTTCAGCAGATAATGCGGTGCGGAGTAGTAGGATCGGCGCCCGAAGATCAGAAGGACTGGTTCGACAACACGATGGAGTACCTCACTGAGCGGTACCATGAGCTCGAGCCAGCGGAGATTGACGAGCTACGGGTGTTAGGCGAAAGATTCTCTCAGCCACCCAAGGTCAGAAAGGCGGTTTAAAAAAGGGGCGCCAGCGGCGCCCCTTTTTTATTGCCTGATCGGGCTTCACCTTCGCCCGACGATTCCTCGTCTCAAAATGATTCCGACCCGGGCTCCGCCGCCCAGTCCAAGCTCGACGGCAGGGACCCATCCGCTCCGCGCGCCCGCCGACAGCCCTCCCTCGACCCCGACAAAAACGAGCAGATAACCTCTCGAGCCGCCGTCCGCGGCCGTTCGGAAGCGACCGGATAGGCCTGCTCCGCCGTACGGCGCCCACCTGTTCTCCCGAAATGGATCGAGGCTGAATCGAGAAATCAGGTCAACGCGTGCGTCGGCCCCGTTCTCCCCCGCGCCCGCTCCGAACACCAATCCGTTCCGAATATAAATCCCCGCGGGAAGACTGATACCGTAGCCAGCCTGCACCGCGCTCGTTCGCGCGACAATCGCATCGAGGCGCAGCTCGCTCTGCACCGCCTGTGTCGGGATTTGAGCACTCGTCCTCGCGGCGGACAAGCCCACGGCAGTTATCACGAGGCACGCGCAAACCCGAGCGAAGCTCACTTCGGGTTATCGCGCCCGGCCGCGCCATAGCGCGAAGGTGTAGTCGACAATCGACGCCACCGAGATTGCACCAATGGTCAGGATCATGATGTTGGTAACCTCCGGGACGAGAATGATCGTCACGAGGGTAATCAGCTGAAGAACGGTTACGATCTTGCCCAGCATTCTCGCTCTGAAGACCGCCGGCCGGAGCGTTGGAATAATTTTGGCGACTAGGAACCCGACCGCGGTCGCGAGATCGCGAGTCAGAAAAATGAAATACTGGCCGGTGCCGAGCCGGCCCTCAACGAGGTAGGTCGAAATCGCCACGAACACAAACACCCTGTCGGCCACCGGGTCCAGCAGCGCGCCGGCGGTGCTCTCCGTCTTCTCGTGGCGCGCCACCCAGCCATCTATGAAATCAGTAAATCCCGCGACGGCGATCAGGGCCATCCTGTCCCACGGATCCGAGACCAGCACGAAAGCGAGGGCCAGGATTACGCGCGACAGCGAGATGGTATTCGGAAGAGTGAACAACGGGCCACGGTCCATGCGAGCGAAAAGTATGGGCGGTTCGGAATGCTTGCCAGCATACAACGTCGTGTCTAGCTTCGCTCGATGACCGCGCACAGGTTGCTGGCGGCTCTTTACATCCTGGTCTCGGCGGCGGCGATCGCGTGGGACATTCTGATGGCGGGGCGCATCGCACAGCTCCGTCGCATTCCGCGAGCGTTCCAGGCAATCACCGGAATGGCCGGGCTGCTCCTGATCCCCGCGCTCGTCGTCGCCTACACGTCGCAGTCACTGCTTTACGGACGCGCGATACTTCTCGTCGGGTGGCTCTGGCCATTCACCTGTCTGCTTTTCCTGCTCCAGACTCTCTATGCACTGACGCGTCGACTGGTAACGCCGTTTTTCGGCTTTCCTCTGCTCGTGTACAATGCCGTTATCGCCATTGTCGCGCTGACGAAGTTCATCATCGCGCGAGGCGACTCTCCCGTCGAATTCGCGCTCGCCCTGAACGCGGCGCAGGCCACGATGCTCGGCACTTTCTTCGGAGCGCCGGTGCTCTGGAACCCGATATACCTGCAGGTGCCGATTTTCGCGCCGTCCTTGCCGGCGCGTTGGGGGTTCACGCGGTTCGCGCGCGTCGTCATCGGAGTCGTCGTGATAATCGTCACCGCGCTGGTGATTGTCGAGCTGCCGGGTGCCTACGCCGGAATCAAGAGTTACGGGCCTCACTCGAACGACCAGCTGCAGGAGCACCCGCAGGGAGATTTCAAGATCGGGCTCAAGATTTTCCCCGATCTCCGGGGCGGACCGCCCCCCACCGCAATCACAAACGATCTGGCCCTCGCCGACACTCTCGATGTCGATGCGATCAGCATCGTCGTCGATCCGGAAGCCGCCCGTGGAGTCGCGCTGGACTCGATCGCCCGCTCGATCGACATCGCGAGGTCTGACAGCACGATCATCATCGTAGCCCTGGGTTATCCGAAAAAGGGCGCGGAAGAAATCAGACAATCGCGAGAGGATTACACGCTGGCCCGACTCAAGGACGTCGATCGCATCGCCAGACGGCTCAAGCCGGACTACCTGATTCCAGCCGTGGATCCAACGGTCGAAGGCTCCCGAGTGCTCGGCGATCAGAGCACTGATTACTGGATGAACTACTTCACGCGAGCATCCCGGGTCGCCCACTACATCTATCCGCGGATCAAGGTCGGAATGCCGATGAGCAGTTACGGCACTCGCGACAGCACGTTGTACGCGTGGGCAGCGCGGCGCGGATCGCCCGTCGACGTCCTTGGCTTCACACTATTCGCCGGCTTCGACGGAATGAGATCGCTCGATACGGATCTTCGCGTCGCGCAACGCTGGATGCGGACCTACCCGAACCCGAAGGAACACTGGGTCTTCGCCGCCGGCGGCTATCCCCTCGTGCACGGCGAAGAAAACCAGAGGCGCGCAATCCTGTCAGTGCTCGCGTGGGCAACCACTCAAAGCGAGATCAAGGGGCTCGTCGTGTACGAGGGCGGCGATTACAACACCGTTCGCGGGTTGCGGGCGTCGAGCGGGCGTTTGAGACCTGCGGCCGCGGCGGTGCTGCGGGCTGAGAAGCAGTTGAGGGCGAGCGAGCAGTAGCTGGCTCGCGTCAGACCGTTCGACCCACTCCTCTCACTACTCCCTCAACCCTTCGCTCCGGATCGAAGTACCGTCGAGCCGCTTGGACGATCTCGTCCGCCGTAACCGCCCTCACCCGCTGCTCGTACTCGACGATCTCGTGAAGTCCCGAGCCGAACATCCAGGCGTCGAGCATCTCGGCCAGCATGGATGCGGCGGATTCCTGGGCGATTGCGTGCGCCCCCACTGTGTATTCCTTCGCCCGTGAAAGCTCGTCGTCCTCGACTGGAGCCTCGCGGAACTTCGCGAATTCCGCGAGCAACCCGCGCCTCGCGACATCCTCTTTTTCGGGCGAGGTCGCGATATACGATGAGAAGATTCCGGCGAGCTTCTTCTCGCTCAGTCCAGCGTGGACGGTATACGCCAGCGACTGCCGGTCACGAAGCTCGTCGAAGAATCGTCCGCCGAGTCCGCTCGCCACAGTTCCGACCAGCGAGACCGCGAATCTCGTTGGCTCTGTGCGCGACGGAGCCGGAAACGCGAGGACCATCGCTGTCTGCGCCTTGTCGCGCGACTCCACTGCGATCTCTGACTTCCGGGGCCATACGGGTTTGGTCGCTCCGCCAAGTTTTTTTAGCTTGAGCTGGCCAAGCGCGCGTGCTACGAGATCGGCGGAGTCCTGCGGCTCCATGTCCGCGACGACACCAACGACCACTTGCGATTCGAGGACGCGCGTCCGATGCCAGTCTCTCACCTTATCGGAAGAGATCGAGCGCAATGATTCCTCGGTGCCCATCGGCGGATTGCCGTATGGATGGCCGGCGAAAGCGAGTGCGCTCGCCAACCGCATCGGGTAGCGATACATGTCGTCGCGCAGCATTGCCACGTTCGAGAGAGCCACGCCTCGCTCTATCTCGAGTGCGTCTTCCGGAATCGTCGGATTCTGAATGACGTCTCCCAGCAGCTCGAGCGCCTGGCCAATGCGCGCCTGTGGCACGGAGAACGACCACCCAAAACCATCGCTCGCAGCGGTCGCCGAGATCGAGCCGCCGAGCATTTCTACTTCCTCTGCTATCTGCGTTGCACTGCGACTGATCGTTCCTTTGAGCATCGTGCGAGCCATCAGCAGGGTAAGACCCGCGGACCCGCTCGGCTCTTCGATCGCGCCACCGACAATTGAAACGCCAACGTGCGCGATCGCGGCGCCCGGTTTTCTGCGAACGAGAATCGGAACACCGTGACTTCCGCGAAAAACCGAAATGCCAGCATCTTCGCCGTCAAGCGTGGCAAGACCATTGGCACGCTGTCCAGTCGGCACTGGAGACGAGGGCGACGACGCGCCAACGCGTCCGCCGCCGTTCAGGAGCGTCAACATTTCCGCTGCGTCGCCAGCGACTGCCGCCGATTTCTCCGGTCGATAGACGAGTGCGGCGGCTCGCTCTGGCGATAGGCACTCTTTCGCCACCCGCTTCACGTCGGCGGAGGTCGCTGAGACATAGCGATGGAAGTACACATCGCCCAGACGCCAATCACCGAGCGCCTCCCATTCGGCGAGATAGTTCGCGCGACCCTCCGCGGTCTCGAGCCGTCGGAGCCAGCGCGCCTCGAACCCGCGACGAACGCGAGTGAGCTCGATCTCCTCGACCGCGTTTTCGCGAATCTCACGTACCTGCTCCCAGATCGCCGCCGCTGCCTCTCGTGTCTTCTCGGGCTCGGTCTCGGCGTGGACTACAAAAACGCCCAGCTCGGTGGGAGTGTAGTCGTAAGCGGTGACCGACGATGCGAGCTTCTTCTCCCGAACCGCGCGGTAAAGGCGCGACGCGCGGCCGGTCGCCAGAATTGCTGCCGTGACATCGAGAATCGGGGTTTCCGGATCGAGCGTTCCTTCGGTCCTCCACCCGAAAAGCAACTGCGTTTGCGCGATGTCTCCCGTGAGCTCGCGGTAGCGGAACCCGGTATGATCTGGCTCGACCGGCCCCGGATGCCGCATCGGTTGCTTGGCGGTGAGATTTCCGTAGAGATCCTGGACTCGGCCGAGCGCCGTCGCGGAATCGACATCGCCAGAAATGACGAGGACCGTGTTGGACGGCCGATAAAAGTTCCGATAGAACGCGTTCATCTTCGTGCGAGTGAACGCGCGAAGCCCCGGCTCCCTGCCGATTCGCCAACGTCGCATCCGATGCACGTCGTGGAGCAGCTCGTACAGAGTCTCGGTTGCGACAGCTGATGGGTTATCGGACTTTCGCTTCGCCTCCTGGATGATCACTTCCATCTCTTTCGCCAGCTCCTCGGCGGCGATCACCGAGTTGGCGTAGGCATCTGCCTGGATCTCGAGGCCCTTCTGGAATCCGGACGACGGAAGAACCGTGTAGTAGGTGGTATTGTCGTAGATCGTGTGTGCGTTGAGATAACCACCGCTGGCCTTGGTCTGCCTGGCGATATCGCCCACGCCCCGCTTCTTCGTTCCCTTGAAGAACATGTGCTCGAGCGCGTGAGCGAGTCCATTCTCGTCGTCGGTCTCGTCGAAGTAACCCGCCTTGACGTACGTCACAATCGCGACGACTGGCGCGGAGTGATCCTCCTGGATGAGAACCGTGAGGCCGTTTGGAAGAACTGTCCGAGTGACTGAGTTGGGATCCATTTATTCCGCGATCTGTCTTTGCCGCAGAAACACCAGTCCGACGACGAAAAACAGCGCTCCGTATCCGAGGAGCCAGAGCACGTCCTTCGCTTGCGCAGTTCCACTTCCAATCAAGGAACTTGCCACGTCGTCTACTCGATGAACCGGAGGTAACAACTCGACCAGCTTCCCGCGCCAGCCTCCGTCCAGACCGTACAAGCCGCGGAAAATGCGTGCGCCCAGCCAGACGGCGATGAGGATGACCCAGTCGTAGTGAGTCGTCACCGACACAAAAAAGCCGATGCCGCCCATCGCGACGTAAATCAGCGCGGCGTACATCAGGAAATGGGCGATGTCAAAGGCGGGAAGAATCGTGTGCAGCAGCGCAGCGAACACGAGCATCGTCGCCACCAGCCCAGCCATGTAAACGAAAAATGCCTGCGTGTAATACACGACCGGACTGACGGGCTTCGCGAAAAGAAAGCGGTAATAGCCTGCCCTTCGGTCGGTTGAGACGATGCCGTGTAGCGCGATCAGCACAGCGATGAAGACCACGGAGGAGGAGACCTGGACAGTGAGAGCAGCGATCTGCAACTGACTGCCTCCGGCGAAACCTGCGCCGCCCATATGACGGAGGGGTACCAGCGGAGCATAGCCGTAGAGCACTCCGATTATGATGATCGCGATACCGCGGTGGACGGCGAAGTCGCGGAATTGCCAAAGCGAATATTTGGCGAGGGGCTTGGCGTTCACTGTGACTCTCCGACGGCTTCCCTGAACTGCTCCTCGAGTGCAGAGCGCTCCGGAACCACGCTTGCCACGAGCGCGCCGCTCCCGATCAGATCCGCGAGCGCGGCGTTGAGTGCCTGAATGCTGCTCACCGCGACGCTGTATTCGCCGGGACCAATCTCTTCCGCGCCTGGAAAAGCTACGGAGATGAGATCGAATCCACTGGCAAGCGTCACACGGAACCTGGTTGCAAACGGAGCCGATTGCTCGTAACCGGTCGAGACGACACGTTGAAGTCTCCCACGATCGATGATTGCAACGCGATCCGCGAGACGCTGCAGCTCGTCCAGATTGTGCGAAGCAATCAGAATCATTCGGTCCGGGCGCCGCAGTCCTTCGACGATGTCGCGGAATCTTTGCGTCCAAACCGGATCGAGCCCATGAGTCGGCTCGTCGAGAACGAGAATACGCTCGTCACGAATCAGCGCCTGGGCGAGCCCGAGTCGCTGGAGATTGCCCTTCGACAGCGCTTTGACTTTTTTCCCGCGGTCCTCGGCGAGTCCGAGCTGCTGGAGCAACGCGTCGACTCTCGGGCCGATCTCGCTGGCAGGAACGCCGGCCAGCGTGCTGTATCGGACAAGTGATGTGTCCGTGCGCCACCGCGGAGGAATTGCTACCAGTTCCGATAGATACCCGATTCCGTTGCGCTCGACATAGCTGCGCGCGGGCAATCCGTCGATCTCGACTTCGCCCGTCGTCGGACGCAGGAAACCGAGCAACATCGCGATCAACGTGCTCTTCCCCGCCCCGTTGGGGCCGGCAATTCCGAGTATCTCGCCCTCAGCGATCTGCAACGAAAACTCCTCGACAGCTTTTACCGAGTTGCCGAGGAGTGATCGATAGATCTTACCGACGTTCCTGAATTCGATCACAAGGGAGGAGGTGTTGCAGTTACAGGTTGAAGGCAAGCAGTCCACGGACCAGTACCCGCGTTGCTGATGAACTTAGTGCCCTCCTGGACGCGTGACAGTCGCATCAAAGCGCAGCCGAGATATCCTTGCGCGGCGCGATCCGAAGGGTTGGCAGTCACGGCGCGCACGAAGAAGATCCGCGCAAGATCGTACTGCCGGCTGGAGAAGAGCACCAATCCCATCTCACGCAACGCGATCGCATTCTTGGGCTCTAGTCGGAGCGCCGTGTCCAGCTCGGCCCGCGCCGTCGCGAGGTCGGCCTCCTGGCGTGCGATTCGCGCGAGGAATACGTGCGGAGTCGCGGCAGCAGGATCGTTCTTCGCTGCCTGCGCAAACTCGCCCCGCGCTTTCTCGCGTTGTCCGTTGTTCATCGACGTGATACCGGCTGCGAGAGATGAGTCTCCGCCGGAGCCGCCGCGGAACAGGAAGTATCCGCCGATGATGAGAATCAGCAAAACAGGAATGCCGACGACGAGCCACAACGGCAATCCGCGCCAACCGCGGCTCTCGGCCGCAGCGAGGGCGTGCTCCACATTGCTTCGTCCGATTCCTCCGCCGCCTGCGGTGCTCGCCGAGCCGCCCGCCGGAGTGAATGAACCCGGAGGCGGCTGCTCGATCGTCGGCGGTCCCGAAGTCCTGCGACCAGCGTAGGCGGGAGGCTGTCGATAACCGCCGCCAGCGGATGGCGGTGCGTAGGGCGAAGGAGGAGCGGCGGGTGCGGGCGGCGGCTGTTGGCTGCGCTGCGGATTTCGCGGAGTGTAGACCGCCTGGAGCGGACTCGATGGCGTGGCGCGCTTGACCGGCGCCTGACCGGTAAGAGCGGACTCGAGAGCTCTGAATCCCTCGACCGCGGCGTCGCCATCTGCCTGCGTAGGCTTATAGCTCGTTCGGTTCGCCCGGTCGCGCGCGGCCAGAAACTCGAGCAGCGAGTGGGCCTGATCGAGCGTGACGAGCTCCGACTGGCGCGCCGCCCGGATAAGCTGCTGGCCGGTAAGCGAAGAATTTCCGACGAGCGCCTGAAGCGATGTCTCGGCGCCCGTCCAGAGATCGATGATGTCGGCGGCCAGATCTTCGGCCGTCCGTGGTGTCTCGAAGTGAGTGAGAACGGGGCGAACCCCGTTCAACGCAGTAAGCGCCGCCTGAGAGTTTTGCGGACTCACCTTAGGATGCGCAAAAGCCCTGCATCCGCACTACGACGAATGAAGCTCTCTGCATCCTGTTCCGGCTTGGGTGTTTCCTTGAGGC
>JBOHTB010000029.1:0-27112 GCA_050733435.1 Gemmatimonadaceae bacterium
AGCAATCGCACTGTCGTAGTGAGCTACAGCGGAGGCGAGCTCCGCATCCACAACAGCTTTCTCGACGCCGACGAAGAAGTCTGGAAAGCAATCATCACCTTCGTCCACGGACGAAACCGCATCGCGAGGCGGGAAGCCCGCAGAACCATCCTCCAGTTCCCGGTCGCAGGATTGGGCGACCAGCCGCGGCGAAGGCGTAAACCCGAGAGAGCCCACCCCGCCGATCTTTCATTGATTCGCGAGCTCGCCAGATGGCACATCGAGTACAACAGAGAGCGATTTGGCGGCGCGCTGCGCGAGATTCCCATCCGCATTTCGCGTCGGATGAAGAGCAGACTCGGCCACTACAGTCCGGCGAGCGATGGATGTGAGCCCGAGATCGTGTTGAGCAGACGACACATAAGACGCGACGGCTGGCCGGAGGCGCTCCACACTCTGCTGCACGAGATGGTGCACCAGTGGCAGGACGAACAGGGGTTCGTCGTCGATCACGGGCCGAGCTTCAGAGCAAAAGCGCGCGCGGTTGGCATCACTCCGCTGGCTTGCCGAGCCGTAGCCTAGGAGCAAAAACCAGCAGGCGACGATTTTGAGCTAAGTTTCGTCCATGCCAACCGATTTCTACAACATTGATTCCGCGCTCTCCGAAGAGGAGCGCGCCGTTCGCGACACCGTTCACGCATTCGTCGATGAGAGTGTGCTTCCCGTCATCGGCAAATGCTACATCGAAGGAAGATTTCCGAAGGAGATAATTCCGAAGATGGCGGAGCTCGGAATGTTCGGCGCGAACCTGCCCGAAGAGTACGGCTGCGCCGGACTCAACAACGTCGCCTACGGATTGATAATGCAGGAGCTCGAGCGGGGCGACTCGGGCGTGCGCTCGTTTGCTTCGGTGCAGGGCGCTCTGGTGATGTACCCGATTTACGCTTTTGGCACCGAGGATCAGAAACAGAGCTACCTGCCGAAAATGGCCAGCGGCGAAATAATCGGATGCTTCGGTTTGACGGAGCCCGATTATGGCTCGAACCCTTCGGGAATGATCACGCGGGCGCGAGAGCAGAAAGATGGAAGCTGGGTGATCAACGGCGCAAAGATGTGGATCACCAATGGCTCGACCGCGCAGGTTGCCATCGTCTGGGCCAAGACGGGCGAGGACCAGAGCGACAGATCGATCCGCGGCTTCGTGGTTCCGACGAATGCCCCGGGATTTGCCGCCAAGGATCAGAAAGGAAAGCTATCCCTTCGCGCCTCTGACACGAGTGAGCTCGTGCTTCAGGATGTCCACGTGCCCGCGACTGCGCTGCTTCCGAAGAGCGGCGGAATCAAGAGTCCGCTCATGTGTCTGACGCAGGCGCGATACGGAATTGCCTGGGGAGCTATCGGCGCGGCTCAGGCCTGCTACGAGGAAGCTCTGGCCTACGCTGGCAACAGAGTGATGTTCGGAAAACCGATCGCAGGATTCCAGCTCCAGCAGCAGCGTCTGGCGGAAATGTTGACCGAGCTGGTGAAAGGCCAGTTGCTCGCACTGCATCTTGGAAGGCTCAAGGATGCGGGCACGTTCACGCCCCACCAGGTGTCTCTCGCCAAGCGGAACAACGTCAGCATTGCCACCAATATCGCGCGAGAGGCACGGCGTCTACTCGGCGCGAATGGAATCCTGGCCGAGTACTCGTCGATGCGCCACATGGCGAATCTGGAAAGCGTGTACACGTACGAAGGGACGCACGACATCCACACCTTGATTCTTGGCCAGGCAGTGACGGGCCTGAGCGCGTTCGAATAATCGCATTCGCGGCGGCTGGACGAGTGAGGCGTCGGGCTCGTTTTGTTGGCAGTGTATCTTTATGTGAAATCATTCACATGGAGATTTCGCGGTGAAGATTGCCGTGTGCGTAAAGCGGGTTCCCGACATGGACGTGCGATTCCGGATCGGCGCCGATAACGCGTCGCTCGATGAGACCGGGCTCAAGTTTGACATCAACGACTTCGATGCGTGGGCGGTCGAAGCAGCTTTACGGCTCAAGGACAAGAACGCTGGAAGCGAGGTCACTGTCGTCTCGCTCGGTCCCGACGTCGTCCAGGAGACGATCAGAAAGGCGTTGAGCATGGGTGCCGACAAAGGCGTGCATCTCAAAGCCGACAAGCTCCCGTTCGACGGATTCGCGATTGCCAAAACATTGAGCGACGAGCTCAGGTCCGGCAGCTACGACCTCATTTTGTTCGGGAAAATGTCACCGGACTCGTCGAACGGGATCGTCGGACCCATGGCTGCGCAGCTGCTTGGGCTTCCGTGCGTCACTGCGATTTCTTCGCTCGAGATATCGGACGGGAAGGGAAAAGCGAAACGCGAGCTCGAGGGCGCGCAGGAGATTGTCGAGTTTCAGCTTCCCGCGGTCCTCACGGTCGACGAAGGTCTAAACAGTGCTCGACTTCCATCACTCAAAGGGATCATGGCGGCGAAAAAGAAACCGCTCGAGGTGAAACCGGCGCAGATCCCGGCCGCGCAGATAAAAGTGCGACGGCTCGAGCTGCCTCCAGAGCGCAAAGCCGGCAAGATCGTGGGCGAAGGAGTGGCCGCTGTGCCCGAGCTGATCAAGCTCCTTCAGACAGAAGCGAAGGTGCTCTGATGGCAAACGTCTTTGCTTTCGCCGAATCTCGCGGCGCCGAGATCAGAAAAGTCGGTCTGGAAAGTGTCACGGCTGCTCGAATGTTGGCGGACAAGTCCGGAGGTGCCGAGGTCCACGCGCTCGTGCTCGGACCGCCGGGAATTGCGGGGAAAGCTGGGCAGCTGGGTCAGTTCGGCGCCGATGTCGTTGTCGTCGTCGAACATCCGGCGCTCGCGAACTACAGTCCGGAGGTTGCGGCCGCGGCCGCCGCTGACCGAATCAAGTCGGGCGGCTATCGCGCGGCGATCTTCAGCACGACCGCACAAGGTCGCGACCTGGCTCCTCGCGTCGCAGCGCGGATTGGAGTCGGAGTCGTTACAGATGTCATATCGTTCGATCTCGAAGGCGACACTCTTGTCGTGCGGCATCCGATGAACATTGGAAAAGTCATCGCGACCCTCGAGATGTCGGGTGTCCCCTCGATCATAGCGATGCGTCCAAGTGTCATCACGCCGGTGCAGAATCCAAAAGCTGGCCGCGTGGAGAATGCAAAACCCGCCATCGATCCGGAATCCGCGCGCGTCAAAGTAATCGAGACGCGACAAGGCGGCGGGGGCAAGCTCGATCTCGCCGAAGCACCTGTCGTTGTCGCCGGCGGACGCGGACTCAAAGCCAAGGAGAACTTCAAGCTCGTCGAAGATCTCGCGTCTGCTTTCGGGAACGCCGCCGTCGGTGCGACGCGAGCCGTGACCGACGACGGCTGGCGCCCGCACAGCGATCAAATCGGTCAAACGGGCCGTCTCGTCAGTCCCGACCTTTACATCGCGGTCGGAATTTCCGGCGCCGTGCAGCACCTCGCAGGGATGAGGACATCAAAGACCATCGTCGCCGTCAACAAGGACAAGGAAGCGCCGATCTTCAAGGTTGCTGACTACGGCATCGTCGGCGACGTCTTCGAGGTGATCCCGGCACTCACCGACGCGGTTCGCGAGGCGAAGAAGCACCACTGATGCCCGACCGCGCCGGAACAGTCCTGCCGCGCCGGCATCAAGCGCCGCTTCCGCTGGACCGACTCATTCTCACCGAGCCGCCGGACGGAGAAGCGGTTCCGATGGATGTACTGTTCGTCGGTGGCGGTCCGGCAGGCCTGGCTGGCGCGATCGAGCTCGCGCGACTCGTCAAGGCCGATGCCGAAACCGGCGGCGATCTCGGCGACGTCCAGATCGGAGTGCTCGAGAAAGCAGGCGCGCTCGGCGAGAGCTCGTTGTCTGGAGCCGTGGTCAATCCGATAGCGATGCGCGCATTGTTTCCAGAGCTCACCGACAAGGATTTTCCGTTCCGGGCCCCGGTAAGCGGCGAGAAAGTGTACTTCCTCACCCAAAGCCGCGCTGTCAGGATTCCGACGCCGCCGACGATGCGCAATCACGGCAACCACATCGCTTCGATTTGCGAGATCGTCCGATGGCTCGGTGAAAAAGCTGAAGGCCTTGGCGTCAACATCTTCACGGGATTCCCGGCGGCGGCGCTTTTTGCCAGCGGAAAGCGTGTCACCGGAGTCAGGACAACTCCCAGCGGACTCGGGCGGGATGGTCAGCCGTCGGGTGGGTATGCTCCTCCGACCGACATCACTGCACAGATCACGGTCCTCGCGGAGGGAACGCGCGGCTCACTATCGCAAGCCTATCTCGAGTGGCAGAAGGTCGATTCGCCGAATCCTCAGATCTTCGCGCTTGGCGTCAAGGAAATCTGGGAAACCAGGAAGCCATTGGACTCGATCGTCCATACGCTTGGATGGCCCGTGCCGAACGATGCCTTCGGCGGCAGCTTCATGTACCCGCTCACCACAAATCTTCTCGCGGTCGGACTTGTTGTCGGATTGGACTACAAGCGCACGTCTGACGACATCCACGAGATGCTCCAGCGCATGAAGCTGCATCCGCTGTTCCGCGATTTGCTCGAGAGCGGAGAGATGGTCGAGTGGGGAGCGAAGACTATTCCGGAAGGCGGATATTACGCGCTGCCGAGTCGTCGGCACGGAGACGGTTTGATGATTGTCGGCGATGCCGCGGGCTACGTGGAAGTCGCGTCGCTCAAGGGAATTCATTATGCGATGCAATCCGGAATGTTCGCGGCGCGCGCGGCTTTCGATGCGCTCAAGCGGAACGACACGTCTGCTCAGTCGCTCAAGGAATACGATGCGATGGTGGACGGCAGCTTCATCGCGAAGGATCTCCGTCGTCGTCGCAACATGCGCCTGGCGTTCCAGGAGAGCGGATTTTACGTCGCGGGCCTAAAGGCCGGACTCATGACTGTGACGGCGGGCGCCTTGCCGGGCGGAATGATTCACTCTCACCCTGATTCCGAAGTGCCGCGGGCAGTTGCCCCGTCCGAGCCGTTTGTTCCTGACGGCAAGCTCACTTTCAGCAAGCTGGACGCAGTTTTTAAATCGGGGAATGCGACGCGCGACGACATCCCTTCGCATTTGATCGTTGGTGCAGACGTGACGCCGGACGTCGCGGAGCTCTACACGCACATGTGCCCGGCCGGAGTCTACGAGCGAGACGGCGACCGCTTGGTTGTGAGTCCGGCCAATTGCGTAGACTGCAAGGCGACGGACGTGCTAGGCCCGCGGTGGACGCCGAGAGAGGGCGGGAGCGGGCCGAAATACCGCCTCATGTAGCTGAGAAGTGGAGCGCCAGAGCGTCAGCTCCGCGCGAGTTCGTAGATATCGATCGTCTGTTTGATTTCTCCGGCCTCGAAGGGTCGCGTTTCCTTTCGCCGAATCCTCAGGCCGTTTGCCGCGCACTCGTCGACGAACACCGGCGCTGCCACGCGACCGGGGTCGGCGATAAGGCCCATCGCCCCCGGCGCGAGCAGACGGTCGAGTATCACTGGAAGCAGCTCCGCGTATTCCTTCTCGTAAAGAACGTCGGAAGCGAAAACCAGATCGAACTCACCCAGATCGTCGGGCAAATGTCTCCAGTCGACAAGCCGGGTTCGCGCGCGGGTTCCCAGATTGCGGAACACGTTTGCCGTCGTCACGTCGAGCGCGTCCAAGTAGTAATCGGTCGACAGAACGTCAAACCCGGCTTTGGTCGCGGCTAGCGTGCTCAGTCCGACTCCGCACCCGAGCTCGAGGGCTGAGCCACCGCGCCCGTCGAGCTCGAGAAGCTTGCTGGCGAGAACGATCGACGAAGGCCAGACGTCCGCCCAGTAGGGCAGGCGCTCGTCCTTCACGAAATCCTCTTCGCGAATGAGATCGTCCGAGTTGGCCGGCTTGAGAATGCTGAAGGTGTGTGTGTCGAGCGTTGCATCCTCGACCGATGTCCTGAAGCGCTCGCTGAGCGCGGTCACCAATGCGTTGCCCGCCAGCGTCAATCTGCGGTCGTTCGTCAGATCGGGTTTGTCGATCACAGTGAGAACGCCGACGTCTCTTCGAGAGTGTGGTCCAGCATGAGCGCGTTGAGCTGCGTGCCCTTCGCGACCGTGGGCTTCGCTTCCGGCACGATCAGGAGCGCGTTTGCTTTGGACATGGACGTCAGCGCTCCCGAGCTCTGGTGACCCGTGAGACGCGCGGTGAGCGAGCCATCCTCTCGTCGAGTGATGCAGGCGCGCAGAAAGTGGGTTAGTCGGGCGCTGATTTTCACTTCCTCCTCGAGTGTAACGGTCACCGTGCGCCGGAAGAGTGAGTGGTGTCCCTGCATTTTCCGGAGCGCTGGCCGGACGAAAAGCTCGAAGCTCACCATCGCGGAAACTGGATTCCCGGAGAGGCCGAGCCATGAGACGTCCTTGAGTATACCGAAAGCGAGCGGCGCCCCCGGACGCATTTTCACCTTCCAGAACTTTTGCGTCCCTCCCAGCGCTGCGAAGACGTCGCGAGTGTGATCGAGATCACCAACCGATACCCCTGCTGAAGTGATGATCATGTCGCAGCCCGCGGCGGCGTCCAGCTTTCGTCTCAGCGACGCCTTAGTATCGCTTGCTATTCCGAGGTCGTGTGGAATGCCGCCCGCGACCCGCGTCAAAGCCTCGAGCGTATAGCTGTTTGTGGAGACTATGCGTCGAGCCGCGGCGACTTCGTCGAACTTATCGATGTCGACGAGCTCGTTGCCCGAGCTTATGATCGCGACCATCGGTCGGCGGAAAACCTGGACGTTCGCGATTCCGCTCGATGCGAGAACGCCAAGCAGGGCGGGTTTTATCGGCGATCCTCGCCGGCCCAGTATGTCTCCGCGCTGATAGTCCTCACCGGCGTCGCGAATGTTCTTCCAGACATCACGGGCGTCACGGATCTCGACTTTCCCCGCTCCGCCATCGGTGTCTTCTTTGCGAATGACGGAATCGGCTCCTGCCGGTATAGGGGCCCCCGTCATGATTCGCATCGCTTCACCGCGCTTGAGCGGGCGCGGCGCAAATTCGCCAGCCGCGACCGTGGCGACGACGCGCAGCTTCACGGGGTCGCCAGTCATCACGGGAGTTATGTCGGCGGAGCGCACCGCGTAACCGTCCATCGACGAATTGCTCCACGGAGGCATCGTCACCGTCGCCGATACATCCTCTGCCAACACGCGACCGAGTGCCTGGCGGAGCGGTACAGTTTCGTCCGGCAGTGGTTTTATCTCGGCGAGGATTCGCTCGCTGGCTTCGGTGACGGTAAGCACGGCAGAGGCTCAGTGCGCGCGGTAGGCGGCAAGCGACTCGGCGATCTGGTCGGCGATGTGGGTGACGTCGGAGCCCGGCGTCGTCGTGTTGTTCGCGAGAATGCTGAAGATGAGTCGCTCGCCGTCCGCAGTAGTCACGTAGCCGGAGAGCGATCGTGCCTTCGAGAGCGTTCCGGTTTTTGCGTGAACGTTTCCTTCGGCCGGCGTTCCCTTCATGCGGTCCTCGATGGTGCCGTCTACTCCGGCGATCGGCAGCGCATTGTACCAGGTCGCGAACGCCGTGTCCGCCTGGATCTTGTCCAGCACGCGGACGATCGTCTCGGGCGTGAGGAGATCCTGGTCGGAAAGCCCGCTCCCGTCGCGTATCACGAAGCCGTCGGGCTGCACTCCCCACGCGAGAAGCTGCTGCCCGACGATCTTCCGCGCGCTGTCGGCGCTGCCGAGTCCGCCACGCTCGAGCCCGATAGTGCGGAGGAGTATCTCCGCAATCTGATTCTGCGACGGCTTGAGGAGCGCGGGCAGAATCTCGCGAAGCGGTGGAGAGAGGAGGACGAACAGCGTATCCATCTTCAACGGCGTGGGAAGGATGCTGTCGATCACGCTATCCTCGACGGTGATGCCTTTCCGAAGAAGACCCGCGCGCAAGGCATCCAGATACGTCTTGCCTGGATTCTTTGACGGTCCGGAGAACAAACTGTCGCGTACAGTGTCCGGCGGAGGGCGCAGCGTTGTCGGCGCCATGCCTTCGTTGAAGTACAATTCGTCGACGCCGGCTCCGTAGTACTCGCCCAAATCGTCCCACTCCCAACCGTAACCGTAGATCGAATCGGGGAACGCGTTTTCGACGCGCGCCAGCGCGCCGCCAATCTGCCTGATTCCGTGCGCGCGAACCGAATCCGCGAGATCGTCCATAACGGTCGTTGCGATGCCGCGCATTCTGTCGCTCACGGTCGGGTCGCCGCGTCCGATCACGAGCAGATTGCCATCGAGAAGCGAGTCGCGTACTTCACCATCGGTGAGGAAAATCGTGCGGTACCGATAGTCTGGACCAAGGAGCGTCAGTGCGACTGCGCTCGTGATGATCTTCATGTTCGAAGCCGGCATGAACAGCTTGCCGGCGTTCTTCGAATAGAGCGTATCACCGGTGCGCGGGTTCACGATCAGCACTCCCCACTGCGCATTGCGGAACTCCGACTGCGAAGTGAGCGAATCGATTTCGTGTCGGAGATCGACGCGCGGCGACGCGAGATGAGCGGTTTGCATCACCGTCACGCAACCGGTCACGGCGAACGGTGCCACGGCCGCGAGAAAGCCGCGAATGCACCCACGTCTCGTACGTGCGGACACTTCTTGTATTACTCCCTGCTGTAGGTGGCGCTGAGACTATCGTCTTCTCCGACAGTTACGCGAATGACTGTCGCGGGCTTTGGCAGCCGCTTCGACACCTTGTCGAAGATGAATCGGGCGAGGTTCTCGCCAGTCGGAACAAGCTTGCCGTCCGCGAACTCGGGCACATCGAGGTTGATGTTACGGTGGTCGAACCGCTCTCCCACTTCCTTCCGCAGGATGTCGTCGAGCACGCCGAGGTCGACGACAAATCCTGTCACGTCATCGATGGGTCCACTGACCGTGACATCGCACACGTAAGTATGACCGTGATAGTTCGGCCACGCGCATGCGCCGAACGTCCGCACATTTTTTTCATCGCTCCAGTCGGGCCGGCTATACCGGTGGGCGGCTGAGAAAGCGATTCGTCTGGTAAGAGAGGCAGTGGGCATCGCTGGTAATTTGCTCAATGCGACGCCCGACTGCCTACTTGCTACCAGGTGCCCGGCGTCAGGTACCTGTTAATCGCTCGTACTTCGCTTCCGCCCGCTTCCCGCTTCCCCCTTCCCGCGTCCCGCTTCCCGCTTCTCCCTTCCCGCGCCTCAGTGTTCGTCGTTCAAGACGTTGGGCGTCACGTCCTGACCGCTCACTCCCTCCGGAGTCGGGCCCTCGGGCGGAACCCATGGAATCGCATCGGCGATCGATTCCTGTACATCCGTCGTTCCGAACAGCTCGGCGTGCAGGTCTTCGTGGAGATGCTCGGCCTCCGGGTCTTCGGATCTCGCACGATCGCCCAGCAGAATTCCCTCGTGCCGGAATTCGTCGACGAGGTGCTCGTCTATCGCTTCCGGACTTTGTGCGCGCCGGATCGGGTCGACGACAAGGTCGTTCCTCAGTCTCGTGATGCCCACGAGGTCGGTCACGACCCGCTCGACGATGCGGAATTCTTCCTCTGTCCCCACTCTGCCCGAGAGCCTTACAGCTCCGCTCCGCACCCCCACATCGACATCGTTGGGATCGAACGCCAGCTGCTCGTTCAGTCGATCGCGAACCAAGGCTCGAAGCTCACCATCGGTCAGCTCGTCTATTGCGCGAATATCCTCGTAATCCTTCTCCACCGTTCCTCCCCCCGAGTCCGCCGCCTGGGCGGTTGGCGTTACCGGAAGAACAGCAGTGAAGCGCCGAGCGTGAAGGCTCGATTGCTCTTCCAGAATGAGCGGGCCTGATTCGGTGGAGCTGCCGATCCTGAGCCGGTGTTGAGATAATACGCGGAAGGATACTTCAACTGATACAGGTAATCGCCCCAATCCGCGCGCAGCTGGAATCGGCCGCCCGGCACGTACCGCAGGCCGCCACCGAACGAAAATGCAAAGGGGGTGCCGAAGGTGTACGGATCGGGTTTCACCGAGCAGCTGCAGCTCGCTATCCCGGCGCCGACATTCAACGCCGGAATGAAGTGATGGTAGCTCTTTTGCCCGGTGAGGTTCAGCGCGAGGTCGATATCGTACAGGTTGAGGCCGACATTCTGCTTTGCAAGGTGCGATGCGGCGCCCGTTTTGGTCGGATCGATCGGGAATCGCTCGCTATTGACGTGCGACCAGCGGGCGGTGAGAAACGCGGGTCCGCCGACGTGCACATCGTACCGAAGTCCGTACATGGGACCCCCGCGCGGCGCCACTCCAATAACGTCCTGACCGGCGTTGAAGCGGCCTCCGAAGAAGGTCAGCTCCTGCCTTGTCTCGACATCGCGGTATGGACTGTTTTGTGGAAGATGGCCGACCTGGGCACGCGCGGATGTCGCCACTGCTGCAAGCGCAAACGCGCCAAATAAATGCTTCACTAATCAACTCCAAGTTTGACGCCGCTCATCTCGCGCGGCTGCTCGATACCGAGCATGGATAATATAGTTGGGGCCACATCGCACAGAGCTCCGCCTGGTCTCAGCCGCTGCTCGTTCTCCCAATCCACAATCACGAACGGAACTGGATTGGTCGTGTGCGCCGTGTGCGGGCCGCCCGTCTCAGGATCGATCATCATCTCGGCGTTGCCGTGATCGGCTGTGACGATGAGACGCATCCCTTCTTTCTCCGCTGTCTCGAGCACGCGCGAAAGACAACGGTCGACGGTCTCGACTGCCTTGATTGTCGCTGGAATGGATCCGCTGTGACCAACCATGTCAGCATTCGCGTAGTTGCAGAGAATGAAATCCTGATCGTGCGACGAGATACCCTTACACAGCGCTTCCGTTACGCCGTCGGCGCTCATTTCCGGCTTGAGATCGTACGTTGCCACCTTCGGGCTCGGCACGAGCACTCGGCTCTCGCCCGGATAAGGTTGCTCGACCCCGCCGTTGAAGAAGTAAGTCACGTGCGCGTACTTCTCGGTTTCCGCCGTCTTCAACATCGAGAGTCCACTCGCGGAGAGAACCTCGGCGAGAATGCGCGCCATCGAGGTCGGCTCGAACGCAACCGGCACGTCGAAGGTCTTGTCGTAGTTCGTCAGAGTGGTGACTGATACCTTCGGCGCTCTTGAAACGTCGAATCCGTCAAATGTCGGGTCGATGAGCGACCGGACGATCTGCCGCATTCTGTCCGATCGGTAGTTGAAGCAGATCACCGCGTCCCCATCGACCATCGGCGCGACCGGCTTGCCATTTTCCGTGACCACTACCGGGAGGATGAACTCGTCCGTCTTGCCGGATTCATACGCTTCGCGAATTGCGTCGATCGGATCAGTGACCGTCGTGCCTTTTCCATCTACAATGGCGCGATACGCAAGCTCGGTGCGATCCCAGCGGCGGTCGCGATCCATCGCGTAGTACCGCCCGGACACACTCGCGATCTTTGCGGGGCTGCCGATTTTTCTAATGTACTCGAGCAGCTGCTGCATGTAGCCGAGTGCCGACTTCGGCATAGTGTCGCGGCCATCGAGAAATGCGTGGAGCGCGACCCGCTCGATCCGCTGTCTTTTCGCGAGCTCGATCAGTGCGCAGAGGTGCTCGTCGATGGCGTGGACTCCGCCGGTCCCAATCAACCCCATCAGGTGCAGCGTGCCGCCGTTCTTTTTTACCTGCTGGCACGCACCCATCAGAGCGGGATTGGTGTAGAAAGTTCCGTCGGCGATGGCAGCGGAGATTCGGACAAGGTCCTGCATCACCACGCGTCCCGCGCCAAGGTTCAGGTGTCCGACTTCGCTGTTGCCCATTTGTCCCTTGGGCAGTCCGACGCGAAGTCCCGATGCCTCGAGAAGCGTGCGAGAGCCGCGACTCCAGAGAGCGTCCCAGTTCGGGGTGTTTGCAAGGGCGATTGCGTTGCCTTCAGTTTCGGGGCGGTAGCCCCAGCCATCGAGTACGATGAGCGCGACTGGCCGCGCGCGCTGTGTGGTCGCCATTATAGGTAAATGTAATTCCACCCTGACTCGCGGGGCACGAAGAAGCTAAATGGAGATTTTCAGACCCAAGGAACCTGGACCCGAAACGCGGCGTCGACCCGAGCGCTCGGCCGAAGGTGATCGGCGTCGTGGTGGGTGGCGCGATTTCCGGCGTGCGTACCCCGGATTTGTATTCGTGCTCGGTCTCGGTCTCGGCGCAATGGTCGCGTTGGACGCGTGGCTCATCGTAAAGCGCGCGAAGTACAATCACGACGTTGCTCTGCTGCAATCTCACATGACCGACGCCGAGCGTCAGCGCAGCGACGCAATCGTTCAGGCCGAACACAACAAGCTGCAAATCGCGATCGAGCTGGCGAAGAGGCAAGCGAAGTTCGACAAGCGACTGCATCTCAATGTGTCAATCGACAGCTCACGCATGTATCTCACCCGCGAAGGCGCGCTTCTCCGCGAGATGCCGGTGCAATTCGGCCCGGAAGTCGCCGCCTCAGAGTCGTCAGCGACTCCGCCAGCGGCGATTCCAAGAGGCGAGCGCACGATCGCCGAGCTCTCTGACACGAGAATCACTCTGGACGGCGGGGCTTTCATTCTCTCATCGTCGTCACCCGGACTCTCGTCGGATACGACCGGCGTTCCGCCTGGCTCGCTGCGGATAAGTCTGGACGACATGAAGGCAATCATGCCGAACCTTAGCCCAGGCATGAAGGTATACTTTTATTGAATCGGCGCGTCTTTTCCTCGAGCGCTGAAATTTCCGGAGTAGCGTGATGGCCCTGAGCAGAATCTTTTCGTACGGCGGCAAGACTGTCTGGATGCTCATACTCGGCTTCATTGCCGTGGCGATACTGAGCGTCATGCTGCTGACTAAAACGGCCGAGCTCCGCTACCAGCGCGACGTCAACAGAATGGTCTACAGCGATAACCTCGACGTTCTGAATCAGGTCAAAGAGAAGCTCGGCATGACGGGCGACAGCCTCAAGGCGCTGCTCAACGAATCCCCTGCGGAAGCTGCCAACGAGCCGTACATCGTCGTGAGCATGGCCGATCACCGACTCTGGTACAAGCAAGGCAAGGAAGTTTTGTTCGACGCGCCGGTCGCCACCGGGAGCGGCAAGGAGCTCGTCGGAGGATCGAACGGCCAGTGGCGCTTCGAGACCCCGCGCGGGCGACTGACTGTCAAAGCCAAAGACGAAAATCCTGCCTGGGTCCCGCCGGATTGGCATTACGTCGAGCAGGCCCGGAAAAAAGGTCTCGGCATCGTGCACCTCGATCCGGGAGGAGCGATTCGAACGGGGGACGGCGTCATCACGACGCAGAACGGCGAAGTAGTCGAGCGTTATAACAACGGCAAGACGGTTTCGTTGGGCGAAGGAAAGGAAGGCCATGAAATCGTTGCGGGCGGAAACATCGTCGTTCCGCCCTACGGAACTTCAGCGCGACGGTACATGGGCGTGCTCGGAACGCGTCGCCTGGATCTCGGCGACGGCTACGGGATTCACGGCACAGACGAGCCACAGTCCATTGGTCACTCGGTGAGTCACGGGTGCGTGCGTCTCTATAACGAGGACATCGAAAAGCTCTATCCAATGGTCGCGGTCGGCACTCCTGTCTACATCTATTAAGAAGACTGCTGTTGGAGCCTGAGGGCGCGATGGACCGGCGTCGCCCGACGGGCGAAGAGCTCGAGCTTCCCGACGAGCTTCCAGTTCGAAGACGCCATACCGCGAAGATCGTCTGGGTTGCGGTCGGTGCGGCCGCCGCGATCGGTGCGTTCCAATATCTCCAGGCCGCCAACAACACGGCGCAGCGACCGATCGGAACCTATCTCACACGCGTCGTCGTTCCGTTGGCGGAGCCATCGGCGAGCGCTTTCGGACGTAGTGGCGAAGTCAAGGTTGCTTTCGCGATGCCCGGTCAAAAAATCTCGTATCCCCTCGACGTTCACGGAGATCCGACATCCCTTCAGTATGCCTGGGTCAGAAACGGTGACACGGCTCTCGCTACGACGGCGCGTCCCCTTACGGGCGACCAGGTGGTCGTGCCTTCAATGGCCGGCTTCTACAGGTTCGCTCTGATCAAGAGTGGCGCGCAGCGTTCCATCGAAGGTCTCACGCTCTCGGTGCTCGTTCCGTTCGAGGAGAAGGAAGGCGTAATGCTGCGCGGCTATCGCATCGGTACGTACCTGGCCGAGCGTGTGTCCGGCAGACAAGCGCCGCCGCAGGGGTTTCTCGAGATTACGCCCGCCGACGTCGATATTCCGTTAACAAAGCATTTGCGGGTCGGCGATTTTCTCAATCACGACCAGCAGGGCGTGTGGCCGAGCTACGCGGCGATAAATCCGAAGCTGTTGGATAAGCTCGAGCTCGTCATCCAGGAAATCGCGCGCTGGCATGGCGACAAAGCGGTGGCAGATATCGAGATCGACGTGCATTCGGGTTTCCGCGCGCCGGAGCACAACCGGCGCATTCAGCGAGCGGCCCGGGACAGCCAGCACCAATACGGCGATGCCGCGGATGTGGCCATCGACGCAAACGGCGACGGAAAAATCACCGCGATCGACAGCCGTATGGTAGGTTTGGCTGTGGAGATAGTCGAGCTGAAGCACCCCGACCTGGTTGGGGGACTCGGCATCTACACGAGCGGGCACTCGAACACCAACTACGTACACATCGACGTGCGGGGCCGCCGGGCTCGCTGGCGTGGCGGCGGCTGATAAAGGAGACAGGAGATGAACGACATCCTGCGTGAGAGGCTGATACGCAAGCTGGACACGCTGCCTGACGAGAAGATCTACCAGATCCTCGATTACATCGACTTTCTGGAATCGAAGTTTGCGCCGAAGCCGTCGACGGCTCCAAATCCTCTGAAAAGATTCGCCGAGGGTGTGGAAGACACCCTGCGCGCCGGGAAGATGTCCGCGAATGTGATCGGAGGTACCATGAACGTGATGAACAAGGCCGTTGGCGTTATCACCGGCGTGGCCAACGCTGGCAAGTCAGTTGCAACTGAGATCGTGGGGGTTGCTTCCTCGGTAACTTCGCCGAAGACCAACGCGCCAGCGGGAACGACGGGAACCGTCAATACAGCGGAGACACCTGCCTCACCGCCGGCCCAGACAGCCCCGACATCGCCACCGGGAGATCAGCGCAAGTGAGCATTTCATCGGCGCGCAGCAGCGCGGGTTCATCGGGAAGGAAGCGCACGTCTCGGTCGCGTCCGTCGGGCGCACCCAGACACAGTGCCACGGATGCAGAGGGCACTGCTCGGTCGACCTCGCGTGCGGGCAATGCGCGGGCGACCGGCATCCCCGAAGCACGCACGGGCCACAAGCGCGGCGTCGTTTCGACTATGAAGGAGCTTCCAAATTTCCTTCGTCTTGTAGGTGGACTCCTTGCTGATTCGCGCGTCGCCGCGACCGACAAGCTGCTTGTCGCGGGAGCGGTGGGCTACGTGTTGCTGCCGATGGATTTCGTTCCTGATTTTATTCCGTTCATCGGCGAGATCGACGATGTGTTTCTGCTGGTGCTGGCGTTGCAAAGGCTGATCGCAAATGCGCCCCGAGCAGTGGTGTTGCAGCACTGGATGGGCGATCCAAGACAGCTCCGCTCTCTCGATCTGGAAAGGGTGTTGGTGGCTGCCGCGTTCTTTTTGCCGCGACGCATGCGGCGACGCCTGAGGGCGATTGGACGGGACATTTAGAGCAGCCGCGCTTCTTGCGGCACTCCTGACGCTGACCGACTGCCGCCGCCCCCCACCAGAAGATACGAACCTCTTGTTGGGCCGCTGTTCCACACGCGTGCGCGGAAAGGGAGCGATACCGCGACTGCCGCGGGCGTCGTCGCCCCCTACCGGTACCGGAGGCATTGTCGGAATCCTCGCTGATTCCGGTGGTGCGCTCCCTCATTACCCGATAATGGCTGTCGTACCCGGAGACCCGCCGTCAGGAGTGCATCCCTCTGCCATCCCCGACAGTCTCGGCGGCTTCGCCTTCGACGCCCTTCCGCCCGGTCGCTACCGCCTGTTCGTGCGAGCTTTCGCCCATCGGCCCGACTCGACGACGGTGGACGTAGTGGCCGGGCGCGTGGACACCGTCAGCATTCTGCTGCAATACTTCGGTTGCGTCAGATAGAACGCTGATTACAGTTCGTGGCGCGATGGCCTCCGTCAAAAAACCGTCACCACTCGCCCGACATGTCGCAGCACTTGCGGCGTGCGAGCGCTGCCAACTGGGTCCCGCAGTACGGCCCGTCATCTCGAGGGCGACAAATCCGCGCGCAATGCTCGTCGGTCAGGCGCCGGGAAAAGTGGAAAGCGCGGGCGGTTTGCCGTTTTCCGGCAGAGCGGGCCGAACGCTGTTCCGGTGGCTGGAGCGCGCCGGAATCGACGAGGCAACAGCGCGGGAGACGATCTACATAGCGGCAGTCACACGTTGCTTTCCGGGACCGCATCCGAGCGGCCGCGGCGATCGTGTTCCAACGAGGGACGAGCAGGAAGCCTGCGCCGACTGGCTCGACGACGAGCTCCGGATAATCCGGCCAAAGCTCCTCATTCCTGTCGGAACGCTCGCAATCGAGAGATTCCTGCCACCTTTGGCTCTTTCCCAGTTAATCGGGACGCGGCACATCGTCGATCACGTCGGCGGACGCTCGGCCGTCATACCTCTTCCTCACCCCTCGGGTGCAAGCAGCTGGGTGCACGAGAGCGGTAACAAGGTCCTTGTTGATCGCGCCATCGCTCTCATTGGCGAGGAGCTTCGCTTTGTTTCGAGACAATTTCCTCACAAAGAAATCACCGGAATCCGAGCAATCGTTTTGAAACCGGACGGTGTCAAACGCGTAGTGCCTGACTGAACTGCGGCTTTTCTTCGCCGCCCGCGTTCCGACCCACAATTCCCAGTGAGCTGGTCCCATGAAGCGCATCCTCTTCGCAGTCCTCCCTCTGCTACTCGGCGCTTCTGTTGCGGCGCACGCACAAAATCCAAATCAGGCGAGATCTGCGTCCCCGCTAGCCGGCGGTAACGGCGAAGTTCTTGGTACCGTCGTGGATACCGCTACGAAGCAACCCGTCGCGAGCGCGTCAGTCGCAGTGCGCAGCCGAAAGGACTCGTCTCTGGTGACCGGCGCGATCGTCGGCGCTGACGGAGCTTTTCACATCCAGGGTTTGCGTCAAGGCGAATACTATCTGCGCACGACCTCGATCGGATTTCGGCCGCGCACGTACACCTTCAGCATCACCGACGCTGAGCCGCGCGTAAACGTCGGCAGCATCCCCCTTACGCGCGTCGCCATTGCGCTGCAAAGCGTTCAGGTCGAGGGCGAGAGACCGACCGTTGTCATCGAGCCGGATCGCAACACGTATCGCGCGAAGGATGTCGCCCCTGCCGCCGCAAACGCGAGCGAGGTGCTGCAGGCGACGCCGTCGGTTGAAGTAGATGGCGACGGCAAGGTCAGCCTGCGCGGCAACGAGAACGTGGCGATCCAGATCAACGGACGTCCGACGCCGATTACCGGAACCCAGCTTGCCGCCTATCTCAAGCAGATTCCGGCCAACATCGTCGAGCGCATTGAAGTCGTCCCCAATCCATCGGCCAAGTACGATCCCGAAGGAATGGCGGGCATCATCAACATCGTCCTCAAGGCCACCGCCGATCTTGGAATGAGCGGGGGAGTCAACGTGAATGGCGCCAGTACCAGCCGATTCAACATCGGCAACAACATCGGGTACCAGAGCGGGCCGATTACTCTGTTTGGCACCTACGGATTCAACTCGGATGACCGCGCTGTCGACGGACTGAACGATCGCCTCCAGTTCGATCCTGCGGGCGCGCCGATGTTCTACACCAATCAGGACATCGCCGGGAGAACGATCAACGCCGGTCACAATTTCACCGGCAACATTGACTACAAGCTCACGGACAAGGACGTCATCTCCAACGCGCTGTCGCTCAATCGCCGTCATGGCAACGACGCCAACCTGGCCGGATATACGGACCTCGATGCCAACGAGCTTTTCGTCGACCGCTATGCGATGGATCGGAACGCGAAATCCCGCGGGCTCGTATTCGACAACTCTCTTTCGTGGAAGCGGACTTTGGTTCCCAGGAAGCATGAGCTCTCGGCCGAGGTGCGCTTCAATAGATCGAGAGATGAAAGCAACACGCTTCTGTGGCGCGATCCGGAGAATCCTGATGGCACGAGCGCTGGCGCGCCAATTCAGGGCGAAATCGATGCGACGACGGGGCTTAGCA
Organism: Gemmatimonadaceae bacterium; assembly: GCA_050733435.1. Classification (GTDB taxonomy): domain Bacteria; phylum Gemmatimonadota; class Gemmatimonadetes; order Gemmatimonadales; family Gemmatimonadaceae; genus UBA4720. The sequence continues at coordinate 18,225 of JBOHTB010000029.1, forward strand.
GGCAGCTCACGAGCCAGGTCGATTACGTGCGCAGCTTCGCGACGAGCACCAAGCTCGAGTCAGGACTGAAGGAGACAGATCGCTGGCTCGATCAGGACTTTCTTGTCACCCAGGACGCCTTCGGCAACGGCAACTGGGTCGAGAGCAATCTGAGCAACACATTCACGTTCGACGAGCGCGTGCACGCCGGCTATGGCGTGCTCAGTCAAAGTGTCGGCAAGTTCGATCTCCAGGCCGGGCTTCGCGCCGAGTGGGCGAGCAGGGATTTCGCTCTCGCCAACGCTCAGAGCTACCCGTACAACTACCACAGTCTGTTTCCGAGCGGCGTCATCATGTACAAGCCGAGCGATCAGACGCAGCTCAAGGTGAGCTATTCACGCCGTATTCGGAGACCGGGAACTCAGGAGCTGAATCCGTTCCCCGTGTTCTTCGATCAGCAGAACGTGTTCATCGGGAATCCACGCCTGAATCCCGAGTACACTGATGCTTTCGAGGTTGGCCTCAGCAAGTCGGGCGCGCTCGGATCGATCCAACTATCGCCCTTCTACCGTCGCACGACCGATGTGATCAGGGTCGACATCAATACCGCCGACACGGTCGACAATCGTGAGGTGACTTCGGTGAGCTTCAAGAATCTCGACAAGAGCAATTCCTGGGGAACCGATCTCAATGGATCACTGAGGTTTGGTCCGAAGTTCAACATGTTTGCGGGCTTCAATGTCTTCAAGATGGTTACAGATGGAGGCTCCCAGTCTGCGCTGTCGTCGAACGCCGTGACCTGGTCGTATCGTATAAACGCCACTACTCAGGTGAGTCCGACTGTCACGCTGAATGCGAATTATTTCTATCGGGCGCCGATGAACATCGAGAAGGGTCGCTTTTCTGCAATGCAGATGACGAACATCTCCCTGCGCAAGAAGCTGGATGGCGACAATCTCAGCGCTTCGATCAGGTTCGCCGATCCCTTCGATACGATGAAGTTCCGGATTCAGGCTGGTGACGACAATCTCAGCCAGATAACCACGCGGAAATTCGGAGTGAAGGCTACCTACGTCGGTCTCCAGTACAACTTTGGTCGCGCCCCGAAGATCCGTGTCCCGAAAGAGGAGCCCGCTCAGCCGGCGCCCGTGTTCCCATAGTCGTCCCGCGTTTAGTTTAGCGGATGGGGAAGATTCTCGCGGCTGGCGTCGTCGGCGTGGTCGTCGGCTTCGGCGCCCAATATTATCAGGCGCTAGCTGCGTGGAGTATCGTCCCCTGGGGAATCATCGGCATAGCTATCGGCGTCTGGTGCTCGCGGCGGGAATCATTTTACGCCGGCGCTCTGTACGGGTTCTGCCTCTGCTTTTTCTTCATGGTCGGTGGTTACACCGGCGCAGCATCGGTCTTTAGTCGTATCCCGTTCTTCGCCGTCATCGGATTGTTCGGAGCTGTCTGCGGGATCGCCGCCGCTGTAACCGGTTTCTATCTGAAGGCCGCTTATGGCCGGCGCACTCCGAAGCCTTGATCAGGTAACCGGGCCTCTGGACGCAAAGTGCACAATGCCATACATTTAGCTATGGCAACCACGACTCGTCCGTCGACAAAGCCCGCCTCTCCGGCAAAAGCCGGCGGCGGGCTTTCGCGCATCAAGGGACCGCGAGCCGCCGAGAATAGCAATACGCCGAGGGTACGGGCCGAACTCGTTCTGACGTTCGATGACGTTCTCCTCACGCCGAGGCATTCTCTCGTACATCCAAAGGACGTGAGCACTGCCTCGCGGTTTACTCGCGGAATAACTCTCAATGTGCCGTTCGCGTCGGCGGCGATGGACACGGTCACGGAATCGGACATGGCGATGGCGATGGCCAGGGCTGGCGGCATCGGCGTCATCCACAAGAACATGTCGATCGACCGCCAGGCGGCGGAGGTCGATCGCGTGAAACGCTCAGAGAGCGGGATGATCCTCAACCCGATAACCCTCTCGCCCGACGGAACGCTTCGAGAGGCCGTCGCTCTGATGCGCCGATTCAAGATCTCGGGTGTCCCGATAGTGAATCGCGACGGGCAGCTCGTTGGAATCATCACCAATCGCGATCTGCAGTTCGAGCGCAATCTCGACCGCCCGCTTCAGGAGGCCATGACGTCCAAGAATCTCGTCACAGCTCCTGTCGGCACCACGCTCGACGAGGCCGAGGCGATTCTGGGCAGGCACAGAATCGAGAAGCTTCCAGTCGTGGACGAGAAAGGAACACTGCGCGGCTTGATCACGGTGAAAGACATCCACAAGCGCCGTGACTTCCCTGATGCAAACAAGGACCAGCACGGACGACTTCGCGTGGCGGCGGCGATTGGCGCCGCCAATTATCGGGACAGAGCCCGCGCGCTGGTCGACGCCGGTGTGGACGTTCTCATCGTCGACACGGCGCACGGGCATTCCGAAGGAGTCCTGGAAGCGACGTCCACGGTGCGCGATCTCTTTCCCGACGTGCAGCTCGTCGCGGGGAACGTCGCGACGCTAGAAGGCGCACGGGCTCTGGTCGATCGCGGAGTCGATGCGGTGAAAGTTGGCGTGGGGCCCGGGTCCATCTGCACGACGCGCGTCGTCACGGGCGTAGGCGTTCCGCAGCTCACCGCGATTTTCGACGCGGTCGAGGGCGCTGCTGGCATCCCGGTAATTGCGGACGGCGGCATCAAGTATTCTGGCGACATCGTGAAGGCGCTCGCCGCTGGTGCCTCGAGCGTGATGATGGGATCGATGCTCGCCGGAACGGAGGAAAGCCCGGGCGAATCGCTGTTGCTAGAGGGCCGCCGCTTCAAGATGATCCGCGGAATGGGTAGTCTCTCGGCGATGCAGGACGGAAGTGCCGATCGCTACTTCCAGGAGGGAGAGATGTCGCCGAAGAAGCTGGTTCCCGAAGGAATCGAAGGACGCGTGCCTTACAAGGGACCGGTGAGTGACGTGCTGTTTCAAATGGTCGGCGGTCTGCGCAGCGGAATGGGGTACGTCGGATGCGCCGACATCGAGCAGTTGCGCACTGAAGCCGAATTCGTCCGCATCACGGCGGCGGGACTGCGCGAGTCACACCCACACGACGTCACGATCACGCGGGAAGCGCCCAACTACTCGGTGTAAAGTTCCTTGACATTGCGCTCGAAACGCGCGCAAACTTCTGGCTCTGTCAGGGTGTCGAAATGTATACATTCCTGAACTGATCCCCACTCACGTTTTCGGAGATTCCGCATGGCCTTAGGTACGAGGAAGAGCATCGCTGCCCTGCAGGCTGAGGCGGCGGGCGAGTCGGAGGGACACGCTCTTAAGCGCGCGCTCGGTGCGCTCAATCTGACGACGCTCGGCATCGGCGCGATCATCGGCGCGGGAATCTTCGTGCTCACGGGTACAGCGGCGGCTCAGTACGCCGGGCCCGCGATTGTCCTCTCATTCATCGTTTCGGGGTTGGGATGTCTGTTCGCAGGACTCTGCTACTCGGAGTTCGCCAGCATGATCCCGGTGGCGGGCAGCGCGTACACCTACGCCTACGCTACGCTGGGAGAGTTCATCGCGTGGGTGATTGGCTGGGACCTGATGCTGGAGTACCTCTTCGGAGCCTCCACCGTCGCCGTCGGGTGGGCGGGGTACTTCTCGGCGTTCATGACTCAGATCGGCGTGCCAATGTCGACGAGGTTCTCGAGCGCGCCCTACGCCTATTCGGATGTGCCGGTGTACGATCCGGTCACGCACGCGTTGACGCAGGCACAGGGCTTCACGCATACGGGCGCGGTCATCAACCTGCCGGCAATGATACTGATCGGCCTGATGACGACCCTCCTTGTCATCGGCATCAAGGAGTCCGCGCGATTCAACAACTTCATCGTCATTCTCAAGGTGGCGATCGTCCTCCTGGTCATCGGGTTCGGCTTCATGTACGTCAACCAGGCAAACTGGCATCCGTTCATACCGCCCAACTCAGGCGAGTACGGTCACTATGGCTGGAGCGGCATCGTGCGTGGCGCGGCGGTGGTGTTTTTCGCCTACATCGGCTTCGACGCCGTGTCGACTGCGGCCCAGGAGGCGAAGAATCCGCAGAGAGACATGCCAATCGGGATGCTTGGCTCGCTCGCAATCTGTACCGTGCTCTATATCCTGATGTCGCTCGTCATGACGGGCCTGGCCCACTACACAGACCTCAACGTGCCTCACCCGGTGTTCGTGGCGATTGACAAGGCCGGCCCAGCGCTGGCGTGGCTCGCTTCCATCATCAACATCGGGGCGATCGCGGGCCTCGCGTCGGTGGTGCTGGTGATGTTGATGGGACAGCCGCGCGTATTTTATTCGATGGCCCGGGACGGCCTGCTGCCGCCCATCTTCGGCAAAGTGCACCCGAAGTTCAAAACGCCCTACATCACTACGATCCTCACCGGGATTGTAGCTGCCGTCGTCGCTGGGTTCTTTCCGATTGGATTGTTGGGTGAGCTCGTGTCGATCGGGACCCTGCTGGCTTTCGTCATTGTGTGCGCTGGCGTGATCGTGCTGCGCTATCGCTCGCCCAATCTTGCCCGACCATTCCGCACCCCCTTCGTGCCACTTGTTCCGATCCTGGGGATTTTGATCTGTGGCTATATGATGTCGAGCTTGCCGCCCGCGACGTGGGAGCGGTTGATCATATGGATGGTCATTGGCCTCGTCATCTATTTCACTTACAGTAGATCGCACTCACGACTCGCGCGCTCGGAAGGCAGTGCTTGACCTATTAGCAGTTCCCCAGCAACGCCGGGAATCGATCGAGCGTCTCGCGCAGGAGCTTCGCGCGGGGCGCTCTGTCGCAATATCCACTCACATAAACGCGGACGGCGATGGATGCGGATCAGAAACCGCTCTTTCGCGCCTGCTGGGCCAGATGGGAATTCGCTCTCGCATAGTCAACCCGACTCCGTGGCCCGAGATGTACAAGTTCCTCCTCGGCGACGACGTAAAGGATGCGAGCGATCTGGGGGCGAGGGCTCTCAAGGATTCGGAAGTCCTGATAGTCCTCGACATATCCGACGTAAAGCGGTTGGGAGTTCTCGCCGAAGCGGTGCGGAAGCTCACGATTCCAAAGCTGGTCATCGATCACCACCTGCCTAGCGACGAGCCGCCGAGCACGCTAATGGTGGCAGATACTACTGCGTGCGCGACCGGCGAGCTGATCTACGATTTCGCGATTTGCCTTGGACTGGAGCTCACGCCGGACGTCGCGCGAGCGCTGTATGTGGCGCTTCTCACCGACACTGGCGGATTTCGGTTCAGCAATACAACGGCGCGTTGCCTGAGCATCGCCGGACAACTCATCGCATCCGGAGTTGAGCCGGAGGAGATGTACGGCCGATTGTACGCGTCGATGCCGGTTGGACGTTTGCACCTGTTGCGTGACGCACTGGCGACGCTCGAGGTCGATCCTGAATACGGCATCTCCTGGATCTCTGTTGCGGCGGGAGCGCCGGAGGAATACGGCCTCAAGTCCGAAGATCTCGAAGGAATCGCGGAGCATCCCAGATCGATCGGTGGCACCAGGTTGGCCGTATTTTTCCGCGACCTCGGTCACGACAAGGTGAAGGTCTCGTTTCGCAGCACCGGCGACGTGGATGTGAACAAATTCGCGAAAGAGTTCGGGGGTGGCGGCCACGCTCGCGCCGCCGGAGCTCTCATCGAGGGCAGCATCGACTCGGTGCGTCGTAAGGTGATTGGCGCGGCGCGCGAGTTCCTGCGCGCAGAGGACAAGGAAGGGGTGGCATAAGGCGCGCTCGCGCCTAACTTGCTCTTATGAGCGTTCTTCGCAGACGAACACGCGCAAAATCCGACATCGAGCACCAGATCCGGCACGATCTCCAGGACATTCTATCGATGCTCAGGATCGAGGAGTGCGCCTTGGAGCTCCAAGCGTTCGATTCCAGCACGGGAACCGCGACGCTGCTGGTGACCGGAGCGTGTCCTGACTGCGACGCGTCCGCTGCCACATTCATTCAGGGCATTGAAGTCCAGCTCAAGCAGCGAGTGGCGGAGCTTCGCTCAGTATTGCTGACTGGCAACACCGAATGAGCAGCAGTCTACAGAGTCGCATCGAAGACGCGCTTGCTCACGTCCGGAACAACCGCATTGGCTCGAATGTGCTCGAGGCAGAGATGGTTCGGGACATCGCGACGACCACTGATGGAAAGGTGAGGCTCACGCTTTTTCTCGCGCCCGATGACAGCGCAACCGTCGTCCGTGAGGTGCGGCAGGCGCTTCAGCAGGTGGAAGGAGTCACAGACGTCCGTGTCGATGTAAAGGATGCATCGCAGGCAAAGCAACCAAAGACCGCCGCAAAGTCCCGAGCGTTGCCCGTGATCGGACAGGAGCCGCAGTCACAGCGGGCCGCGGTCCCCGCACCGACGCCCGTCGCCTATCCCAATCTTGGAAACATCATCGCGATCTCGAGCGGTAAGGGTGGAGTAGGGAAGTCGACGGTCGCGGCAAACCTGGCGGTGGCTCTCGCGCGGAGCGGAGCGCGGGTCGGTCTCATGGATGCGGACATCTACGGTCCGAACATTCCGCGCATGATGGGAGTCAACTCGGCACCGCCTGTCGAGAACGAGAAAATCATCCCGTTGCAGGCCTATGGCGTGAAGATCATGAGTCTGGGATTCATGATCGAGCGCGATCAGCCGGCGATCTGGCGTGGTCCGATCATCATGAAGATCATCACCCAGTTCCTGCGCGACGTACAGTGGGGCGAGCTGGACTATTTTCTCGTCGATATGCCCCCCGGCACCGGAGACGCCCAGCTCTCACTCGTTCAGGCGACGATGGTGCACGGCGCGATCATCGTCACTACGCCGCAGGAAGTCGCGTCTGGCGACGCCCTGCGGGGCGCAAAGATGTTTGAGCGCGTAGCAGTGCCGGTGCTCGGCGTGGTCGAGAACATGAGCTACTTCGTCTGCCCGAACTGTGACGACAAGCACCGCATCTTCGGCAGCGGCGGAGGCAAGCGACTCGCCGAGGAGCTCGATGTCCCGCTGCTTGGTGAGGTTCCGTTCTTCTGCGGTGTGCTCGCGGGGGGCGATCGCGGCGAGCCTATAGTTGCGGCGGAGCCAGCGACCGATGCTGCGAAGGCTCTAATGGATCTTGCTGGAAAGCTCGAGGGGCTGCTGGTGGTCCCGGAGCTACACGCGACCCGCTAAACGGCTACTGCGTTTTTCCTGGCCCTTGCTCGCCACCACGAGAGAATCACCGCGCCAAACCCCGTTGCAACTGCCACTAGTGTAACGGAGAAAGCGAGCATTCGCAGAACGGCTCCGAGAATCGGGAACCAGGTGAACGCCGCGGCGATGATCCAGAGAGCGCTGAAGGCAAGCACTCCCGTGTAGAGGAACTGCAGCTCCTGACCGGCGGGCGTCTCGGTTTTCGTTTTGCGCGCAATCGCAATTCCCGCGACCTGCGCCACCGCCAGAAATCCCAGTATTCCAATTCCAGCAACGGCTATCAGAAAAGCAGCGACACCAATCGGAATGAAAAAGACTCCGATAATGGTTATCGCCATTCCGATCACGAGTGCAATGAGAGCCGGAATCGACGCGATCCCGCCAAGCACTCCCGTCAAGAGAGAGCGGCCGGTCTCGTGAGTCACCACTTCGACGGCGCGGTGGAAGTAGTCCCGCATGAAGAACAGAACGAATGTGCCCAGCGCCAGGAGAACGATAAGCCAGACCAACGCGGCCACGAGCGATCCCAGCGTTGTGCGCGGACGGCCACCGAAGCTTATGGTCGACCTGCTGTGAGTAGGGCCCACGTCTTTGATTACGCCGAGTATCGAGCCACCTTCGTTCCGAACGTGGCCCATCAAGGCAACTGCACCGCCACGAACTCTGCCGCCGTCGTGGACGATGACGTCGCCGAGGATCGCGGTCGCCGCTCCGTCGACGTTTCCGTAGACGTCGACATTGCCCCTGATCGCCATCACGGAGCCAGAAGTTGTCGTGCCTGCTGGAATGATTAGATCGCCGGTTTTGACCTGAGAGTACCTGCCGACGCCCGTCCCTCGCACGGCGACCTGTTGGCCGCTGGCTTCGCGCGTTGCAACCGCCGCAATAATGAGAGATGCACCAAGCAGGAATTTTTTCATTTTCAGGCGGCCTTGCGCTGGGCGATGTGGGCGGCGGTCCTGATAGCGCCATAGCCACCGAACAATCCGACGGCGAGAGTGATGTAAAGCAGCACTGCCTCGAGCGCGCCCGACTGCAGGTATGAAATCGCGGCGGGACCGAGTACCGTGGCACCGATGCTCGAGCCGGCTCCAACTATTGCCAAGCCGTATTGAGTGGTGGCCGCGCTCAGGATTGCCGTCAGGATATCGATCTCGAAGAACATGAAGGCTGCCGTCGCGATGAGACCCACTCCAACGACGGCCTTTCCAGCAGCGCGGACTACGCCGATCTTGCGGCGCGGAACGACGCCACGCTGTCCGCCCTGATGAAGCTTAAGGCCCCTGGAAGGGACTAATGACTCAACCTCCGGGGACGCATGCAGGCGGTCGATTCTGGAGATCACACGATCAGCAAACCCCCGGGATGGCGACAAATACGGCAGTCGCTGCAACTCGGCCGCAATTGGTACAAAGTCTTCCGGGAAGTCGTGCTCGATCATGGGTTCCTCAGAGTTGATGACTTACGGTATCGCTACGGGTGAAGTTTCAGGTTTTTTTGACGAGTTTTTGCCGCAAAAAAGTGCTCTCATCGGAGGTTTCCCAGGTACTCTCGAAGCTCCTGGCGCGCTCGGTGGATGTACGTTTTTACGGTCCCCAGCGGGAGCTTTACGATCTCGGCGATTTCATCGTACGAGTAGTCTTCGACGTGTCTCAAAATGATGCACGCCCTGTACTCCGGACGCAGCTTGGCAA
>JBOHTB010000030.1:0-30215 GCA_050733435.1 Gemmatimonadaceae bacterium
GCGGTGTCTTTCGTTGCTCCGTCAGGCCTGGGGTACTCCCGCCTCGCAATGTCTCTCGCACTCGCCCGCAAATACCGCCCAAAGACCTTCGCTGACGTAGCCGTCCAGTCGCACGTTTCGAATACGCTGCGCGGGGCCATCGCCAGAGGAAGAGTCGCCCACGGCTACCTGCTTTGTGGACCACGCGGAGTGGGCAAGACCACTCTCGCGCGCGTACTGGCGATGGCGCTCAATTGCGAGAACAAGCGCGAGGACGGCGAGCCGTGCGGAGTCTGCACCTCGTGTCAGCGCATCTGGAGTGGGTCATCGAGTCTCGACGTCGTCGAGATCGACGCTGCCTCCAACCGAGGAGTCGACGACGCTCGCGAGCTGCGGGAGCGCGCAATGTACGCCCCGTCAGGCGAGGACCGCTACAAAGTCTACATCGTCGACGAAGCGCACATGCTGACGCGCGAAGCGTGGAACGCGCTGCTCAAGATCCTCGAGGAACCCCCGCCGCGCGTGATCTTCGTCTTCGCGACCACCGAGCCCCAAAAAATTGCGCAAGCTGCGGCGCCAGTTCTCAGCCGGCTCCAGCGGTTCGATCTCAAGCGAATTGGAACTGGCGATATCACCCGCCGGTTGGAAACGATTCTCGACACTGAGGGCGTCAAGGCTTCCCCTGACGCGCTATCGATGATCGCGCGCGCTGCCGACGGATCGATGCGAGATGCACTCAGCCTGACCGATCAGGTGACGTCGATCGGCGAAGGCGCCGTGACCGCGGAGCGCGTTCGAGAAGCGCTTGGCCTCGTGCCGGAGGACGAGTTTCTGGCGATCCTCGACATCATCGCGGCTCACCGCGCCGGCGACATCTTCGGCGCTGTGAACAGGCTCGCTGACGCCGGCGTGGACTTCGGAGTTTTTCTTACGGGTTTCGCGGACATGCTTCGCGCCCTCCTGACCGTCGTCCTGAATGGCAAAGCCGATGGCGTCTCGGCCACTGCCGCTGCCGCGCTCGGGAAAAGAAAAGAGCTCTTCGCCGCCGGCGACCTGCTGCGGATGATCAACTCGGTCAACGCCCTCGAGCCGACGTTCAGGAAGAGCGGGCAGCAGCAGCTCCTGATCGAGATGCTTCTTGTTCGAATGGCTCTTCTTGACCGGACGGTGGAGATAGAGGATGTGCTTCGGGGCTTGAACGGCGTGCAAGGCGGGGAAGATCGCGAGGCCCAGAGCGGATCCGTTCGCGCTCAGCCGGCGCAGGCGTCGGTTGCGCGAAGCAGCCAACGTTCTGCGACGCGACCCGGCTATCCGCCACAATTGGCGGCCCCGAACTCACTCGGCGCCGAGCCGCCGGTAAAGCCGCAGTCCGTTGGTCCAAACGAGGCGCAGCTCAGTGAAATGAAGCGTGCGATGGAAGCAACGGCACAAGATTCGAATCGGAGCCGTATGACTCCCGAGGCGCTCAAGCAAGAGCGCATCGGAATGTTGCGTCAGAAAGACCCCGCCCTCGGCGCGGCGATCGACGAGCTCGATCTCGAGCTGCTGGATTGACGTCCTCAAGGCGACTCACGAACACGACCAATGGCTGATTTTTCCAAGATCTTCGAGCAGGCGCAGCAGATGCAGGCCCGGATGCAGCAGATGCAATCGGAGCTGGAGAAGCACACGGTCACAGCGGCGGCCGGAGGCGGGATGGTGACCGTCGAGGCCGATGGCAAGGGCACGGTCACCCGCGTAAAAATCGACCCCAGCGTCGCCGACCCGAAAGACGTCGAGATGCTCGAGGATCTGGTTCTCGTGGCGGTGAACGAGGCCCAAAAAAAGGCGGCGGAGCTCGCCAAGACCGAAATGAGCCGACTGACCGGTGGTTTGAACCTGCCTTTCAAGCTTCCCTTTTAGCGTGGGCGCGATTGACGACCTGGCGACCGAGCTGTCGAAGCTGCCCGGGATCGGGCGGAAGACCGCGCTCCGCCTCACATATCATCTCTTGAAGCAGTCGCCCGACCAGTCGAAACGATTGGCGACGGCCCTCCAGACGCTCACCGATAAGGTCCGCCCGTGTCCACTTTGCTTCAATCTCACGGAAGAGGATTTGTGCGCCATTTGTCGTGACGCTCGCAGGGATAAGGCAGTCATCTGCGCAGTAGAGGAAGCTTCCGACATCGGGGCTATCGAGCGGTCAGGCGAGTTCCGGGGCGTCTATCACGTCCTGGGTGGGAGACTCTCACCGCTCGATGGAATTGGGCCGGAAGACCTTACCATTCCGCAGCTGGAGACGCGAGTGTCCGCTGGAGTCGTCCGCGAAGTGATAATTGCCACCAACCCGAGCATCGAAGGGGAGACGACCGCGCTCTACGTTCAGCGAAAGCTCTCCCGCTATCCTTTGACCGTTTCGCGGATTGCGAGAGGGCTGCCAGTGGGCGGCGACCTCGAGTACGCTGATGGCGTCACAATCGCCCAGGCGCTCACCGCCCGTCGGACGATGTCATGAGCCGGCAGGACGCGAGCTTTGTGGCCTTTGGTTTCCTGGGCGGCATGGCGGCGGGGAGCTTGGTCTGGAGTCGGATGCAGCGACAGTATCGCCGCAATCTTTTCAGCAGATCTCCGCTGCGGCGCGTCGCCGCGCTCGGTTACTTGCGCGCGCGACCGACGGTGAGCACCGCGAGACTTCTTCGCGAATACGTCGCCTGGGAGCCCCGTTCGCTTTTGAGGCAGAGAGGCGCTCGGATGCTCAAGCATCTCGAGTCGACACTGTGACCGGAGAAAGATGACCGCCGGAACGGCAAACTGGTCGTTCACCCAAGACGACTTCACCGCAATCACAGAATCGCTGAAGAGGTTTCTCGGCGAGACCAACTCGCGCTGTGCGCTCCTCGTCGACCGCTCCGGACAGCTCGTCACGACGGCTGGTGAGCAGCTCGGACTCGATGCGACGACTTTCGCGACTCTGACCGCGGCGGACTACAGCGCAAATGACCAGCTTGCGCGCCTCGTCGGAGAGAACGATTTCTCGAGTCTGTTTCACCAGGGCGAAAAGGAATCGATTTACGTCGCCGACATCGCGCGGCGCCTTCTGCTCGTTATAATCTTCGACTCGCGCACTACTGTCGGCCTCGTTCGCCTGAGAGTCAAAAAAGAGGTGGAAGAGTTGACGCTGCTCGTAGATCGTGTATTCTCCCGCGGTTCGAACGGCGGCGCTCCCGAGCATCTGCTTCAGGGCGCGGACGACGAAATCGACAAACTCTTCAACTGGTGAGGAAGAGCTAGACGTGTCGATGATCAACTACGCCTCGCGCGAGATCAATTGTAAGATCGTTTACTATGGTCCCGGGCTCGGCGGCAAAACGACAAATCTCGAGCACGTCTACGGCAAGGTTAAGCCGGAGACGAGGGGGAAGCTCATCTCTCTCGCCACCGAAACCGAGAGAACTCTTTTCTTCGACTTTCTACCCGTCGATCTTGGCACGATTCGCGGATTCAAGACGCGCTTTCATCTCTACACCGTGCCGGGCCAGGTCTACTACAACGCCAGTCGCAAGCTCATTCTCAAGAATGTCGACGGAATAGTTTTCGTCGGCGACTCGCAGGCCGAACGGATGGAAGCGAACCTGGAGTCGATGCAGAATCTCTACGACAACATGGCGGAGTACGGCTACGACCTGACCCAGATGCCGTTCGTAATCCAGTACAACAAGCGCGACCTTCCGAACGCGGCGCCGATCGAGGACCTGCAGGCCGCGCTCAATCCCGGCTGGGAGCTCGAGGACGCGAGCAAGCACCGCGTGACGCCGGATCCGTATCACGCCGGCGAGAATCTGATCGAACAGCTTCCGGGCGGCGAATGGATCGAGCGCGCTCCGTACTTCGAAGCGATCGCCGTCAACGGCGACGGAGTGTTCGACACGCTGAAGGCTGTGAGCAAGCTGGTGCTGAAGGCGCTCGCCTAGCGGGGCGGAGCGGTCTCAGGTGAATCTCCCCAACACTATCACGGCCGGCAGAATCCTCGCCGCGCCCTTCATAGCAGCTTTGCCGTTCATCGCGTCGCCAACCGTGCGGCTCATCGCTTTCCTGCTCTACGTAGTTGCCGCGGTGACCGATTATTACGACGGAATGCTGGCTCGGACGCGCAACCTGATCACCGATCTGGGCCGCCTGCTCGATCCGATTGCGGATAAGCTGCTACTGTTTGCGACGCTCATTCCGATGTTCGTGCTCATGGCGCCGTCGAGCGATCCCCTCATACCAACTCGCGCGGAAAGCATCGAGGCCGGCAGGCTTCCGTTTCTCACTCCATTCGGCCCGGTATGGCTACCGTGGTGGGTCGTAGCGATCGTCATAGGCCGTGAGATTTTCATGACGGTGTTTCGCCAGGCGGCGGCCCGCCGAGGAGTCGTCATCTCGGCGATCGGGCCTGCAAAATGGAAAACCGGATTCCAGTCGCTCTGGGTCGGATCCGCTTACTTCTGGTTTTTCATTGCGACTCTGGCGGCGTCAAGAGCATGGACGAATGTCGCTTGGCGTGACTTTGCCTACTTCAATGGCATCGTCGGTACGGTGGCGATGGTAACGTCGGTAGTGCTTACACTCTACTCACTCGCGCTCTACATGAGGCGGTACGCAGCGGTGTTCGCCTTTTGAGCGCTCGCCAGGTGGAGTTGATCACCATTGGTGACGAGCTCCTTCTGGGCTTCACAATAGATACGAACGCGGCGCACATCTCTCGCGTGCTGGCAGCGAAGGGCATTCAAATAGTTCGTCGCACAACGATTGGCGACGACGCAAAAACAATCGCCGAGGCAGTCCGAGAGGCGATTGAGAGAACTGGCGCCGTCATCACTACCGGCGGCCTCGGGCCAACGAGCGATGATCTTACCAAACCGTCGATCGCGAGCATTTTCGGACGGCGAATGGTCCTCGATGAAACCATTGCGAGCGACCTTGAGAAACGGTGGCGTGCTCGATTTCCCGCGGCGTCATTCCCCGCAACCAATCGAAGCCAGGCGGAGATCCCCGAAGGCGCGAAAATACTCACGAACCGCCATGGCTCCGCGCCTGGAATCTGGCTCGAGGATGAAAGCGGTCGCTGGGTAGCAATGATGCCCGGAGTGCCGCGCGAAATGCGAGGCATGCTCGCCGAGGAAGTCCTTCCGGCAATAGAAGCACGGATGCCAGGCGCGCAGAGTGTGGTTTACTCCGGCACTCTGCGGACAACCGGCATCGCGGAGTCGGCAATTGCCGAGATCCTCGGGCCGAATTTTCTCGCAGCATCCGGGACGGAGACCGAATCGCTGCCCCTCGCGTTCCTTCCTGGGGTTGCCGGCGTCGATCTGAGGGTGACATCAACCGGACTGCCGGCCGATCGCGCTCGACGCTTGGTGGGCGATGCATTGGCGAAACTCCGCGACAAGATCGGAGCGTACGTCTACGGAGAGGACGACGCCGATCTGGCAGCGGTGGTTCTCGAGAGATGCCGAACTCTCGGTCTGACGCTGACGGTGGCTGAAAGCTGCACAGGCGGTCTCCTGGGGGAGAGGCTCACGAACATTCCGGGCTCGAGTGACGTTTTTCTCGGGGGCGTGATTGCATACCAGAACGATCTGAAAAGCGGCCTTCTCGGCGTTCCCGCGACGGACATTTCAGAGCATGGCGCGGTAAGCGAGAAAGTCGCACTCGGCATGGCGAAAGGGGTTCGGGAGCGAACCGGTTCTGATTTAGGCGTCGCGATCACGGGAATCGCCGGGCCTGGGGGCGGCACTCCGGAAAAGCCCGTCGGGCTCGTTTGGATTGCAGTAGATGGAACGGAGGCGAAGGCACGCCGCTTTCATCTTGTTGGAGACAGAGCCGAGATAAGGCAGCGCGCGGCTCAGGCAGCCCTCGAAATGGTGCGCCGCGGTCTCTCAAACAGTTAATTTTGGCACATGAGACATTCGAGAAAAAAGGCTGAAGGAACCAGACATCCGGAACACGATGCGATGGGCTCGGCGGACGACTTTGCCCCCGGCGGAAGCGACGGCTCTGAAGGTCCGCGCCCGGAGAGCAGCGGCGGGAAGGACGTCGACGACCTTCCAGCCGAGTCGCCAAGCGCAGTCGATCCATCGAACGAGCGTTCTCCCGGCGAGACCATCGCCGCGTCGAGTGAATCCGCCGCCACCGAATCAGCGGTCGACCGTGACAGATACCTCCGACTCGCCGCCGAGTACGACAATTTTCGAAAGCGATCGGCAAAGGAGCGACAGGATGCGGGTGCGCGTGCGCAGGCAGATCTCGTCAGGCAGCTGATCGATGCTCTGGATGACGTGCAGCGGTTCGCGCACGTGGATCCTGCGACCACCGATTCTACGACGCTCGTGCAGGGAGTCGACATGGTCGAGAAAAAATTGCTCAAGACTTTGAGCGCTGCCGGTCTCGAGATTATCAATCCGGTCGGGGAGACATTCGATCCCGCGCTTCACGAGGCAGTCGCCACCGAGCCGACGTCCGCGAGGGAAGACGATCACGTCGTTTCCCGAGTGTACCAGCCTGGCTATCTGTTCAAATCGCAGCTGCTTCGTCCCGCCCGCGTAGTCGTGAAGCAGTGGAACGGCTGATCGCCGCGCCGCATCCATAGTTCATGGCACAGTCGAAGGATTTCTACTCCGTACTTGGCGTATCTTCGAGCGCGGGTCAGGACGAGATCAAGAAAGCGTATCGCAAGCTCGCGAAGAAATACCATCCTGACGCCAACGCAAACGATCCCAAGGCGGCGGAGCGCTTCAAGGAGATTTCGGAGGCAAACAACGTCCTCGGCGACGTGGAAAAACGAAAGCAGTACGATGAGATGCGCCGCCTCGGTGCATTCGACGGCGGCTTTGGAGGATTTGGCGCGGGTCGATCGCGAGCGGGGGGCAGCGGATTCGGGGGAGCCGGAAGTCGGACGGGTGGACAGACCATCAACTTCCAGGATTTCGACATCGGAGGTTTGGGAGGTCTTGGCGATCTCTTCAGCTCAATGTTCGGCGGCGGGGAAGCGAAGCAAAGCTCGCGGCCACGAGGACCCGAAAAAGGCCAGACCGTGGAAGCGAACCTCGACATACCGTTTCGCACGGCTGCGCGGGGCGGGAAAGTTCCCATCGAGCTCGAGGTGAGCGAAGAGTGCGGCACGTGTCACGGGACGGGTGCCGCGCCGGGGACACAGCTAAAGGTCTGCCCGGAGTGCAACGGGCGCGGCGTGATTTCGTTCGGTCAGGGCGGGTTCGCCGTGAATCGTCCGTGCCCGGTGTGTCTCGGTCGCGGACAGGTTCCGACCGAGCCGTGCCCGACGTGCCACGGCAGCGGGGAAGTGCGCGCTCGGCGTAAAGTTCTGATCAATGTTCCGCCGGGCGTTGACACGGGTTCGAAGATTCGTCTCAAGGGCCAGGGCGGAAAGGGCAATGCGAACGGCCCCCCCGGCGATCTGGTAATCACCTTCAACGTTCAACCGGACAAGTTCTACCGCCGCGATGGACTCGATGTAATCGCAACCGTGCCCCTCAATATCGCGCAGGCAACACTCGGCACCAAAATCAGCGTGCGAACTCTGGACGGAAAAAAAGTCGCGATCAAAATCCCGCCCGGCACTCCTTCCGGGAAGCGATTCCGGGTTCGCGGGCAGGGCATTCAGAAGGGCGAGCAGAAGGGCGACTTGATCGTGGAAGTGTCAATCGCCGTTCCGGAGAAGTTGTCCGAGGAGCAGGAGCGAATGATGAAGGAGTTCGCGGACGCTGGCGGTCTGAAGTACTGAGGAATCGATACTTTGTCACAGGAACCCTCTGCGCGGACTCGGCACGCACTGGCGTTCATCGCCATCACGCTGTTGCTCGACACCATCGGCTTCGGGCTTATCGTCCCGGTGTATCCACGATTGCTCGTGGATCTGACGGGCCAAAGTCTGAGTCGCGCCGCTATGTACGGTGGGTGGTTGGGCTTCGTGTTCGCGGCGATGCAATTCTTTTGCGCCCCCATCCTCGGAAATCTTTCGGATCGTTACGGGCGACGACGAGTGCTCCTGATCGCGATTGGAGCACTCGGGATCGACTACGTCATCATGGGTCTGGCACCGACCCTCGCGTGGCTCTTCGTGGGACGAGCGATTTCCGGAGCTGCGGGCGCTTCCTTCACGCCCGCGTATGCTTACGTAGCTGACATCAGCCCTCCCGAGAGGCGCGCCCAAAATTTCGGCGTCGTGAGCGCCTCATTCGGAATAGGCTTCATTGTCGGTCCCGCGCTCGGTGGTCTTCTCGGCAGCTTTGGTCCGCGTGCTCCGTTTTTTGCCGCCGCGGCGCTGAGCATGACCAACTTCTCCTATGGATTTTTCGTGCTGCCGGAGTCGTTGCCGCACGACAGGAGACGCGCATTCGAATGGCGTCGTGCCAACCCGCTCGGCACGCTTGGTCAGATGCGAAAGCATCCTGTAGTGCTCGGTCTTCTCGCCACGCTTTTTTTATGGTCACTCGCGAATCAAGTCATGCCTTCCGTTTGGTCGTTCTACACGAAGCTGAGATTCGGATGGTCGGAGGCGATGATAGGTGCTTCACTCGCGGTAGCGGGCGCGGTGATGGCGTCGAGCCAGGCTATAGTCATGCGATTTTTCGTTCCCTGGGCGGGAGAGCGCCGCGCAGCAATGATCGGGATCGTGACCGGAACCGTCGGCTACGTGGGCTACGGCCTCTCCACTAAAGGCTGGATGATGTTTGCCTGGCTTGCGAGCTGGTTTTTCGCGGCCATCGTAATGCCGACCGCCAACGCGCTAATGTCGCATCGCGTGCGTCCAGACGCGCAGGGCGAGCTCCAGGGCGCAGTGGCAAGTCTCTTCTCGCTGGCCGCCATCATCGGACCGCCAGTGCTGACGCAGCTTTTCGCACGATTCACCGCGCCGCAATCGAGCGTTCATTTGCCGGGCGCGCCATTTCTGTTTGCGGCCGCACTATCCGTCGGCTGCATTTTTTTGTTTTGGTTCTCGACCCGCGAATCGCTTAGCGAGGTGGGCACACCTGCGACCGGCGCCTCCCTTACAGCCGCCTGATCCAGATATTCCGGTAACGAACCGGATTGCCGTGATCCTGTAGTCTCAACGGCAGCTCCGGCGGATGCGCAATGTAAAGCGCTGGTCTGTCGTTGAATGTGTTGCCGTAGATCTCGACGTTGTTCTGAATCAGAACGCCGTTCTGAAGCACTGTGACCCGCGCCCGATCCGTGACCTTCCCCTGCTCATCAAACCTCGGCGCATGAAAGATTATGTCGTACGATTGCCACTCGCCCGGTGGACGCGACGCATTGACCAGCGGCGCATACTGTTTGTAGACAGCGCCCGCCTGTCCGTGGTAGTAGGTCTTGTTCTGATAGGAGTCGAGCACCTGCACTTCGTAGCGACCCATGAGGAAGACGCCGCTGTTTCCGCGCTCCTGGCCTTCACCTTTGACGACTGCCGGGGTCGCCCACTCGATGTGCAGCTGGCAATCTCCGAACGAGTCAGTAGTCTGAATGTCGCCCGTTCCCGCGACTACTTCGACGTAACCGCCTTTCACAGCCCACTTGGCGGCGCTTCCATCGGCGCTCCGCCAGCGTGAGAGATCACGTCCGTCGAAGAGCACGATTGCATCCGATGGCGCGTCGCTGCTCGCGCGTCCGGGCGTGACAATCCGCGGCTCGGTCTTGGGCGCCGGGAAAGGCTGCGCCTCCTGCGCCCTAAGATTGGCCGGTGCGATGAGGCAGATGCCCAACGCGAGAACGTGAGATTTTCTTACCATGGGATTTGCGGCGACCGATAGAAGTTCACGCCCATGTAATTCCAGCGCCGGGCCTGTGCTGCTACTCGCACGCGGAAGCTCCTCCAGTCCCGCGTCGGCTGGGGCGTCCACGCCACTTCAGCGATCGCCGCGAGGCGCGGCATCGCGAGGTACTCGACCGCTGTGATGTTGCGTAGAGTCTCGCTCCACATCGGTGCTTCCACTCCCTCGATGTCTTTTTCTGTGACGCCGGGACTGCTCATGGCCGGATCCCAGTCATAAGCATCATTTACTTCAATGAATGCGGCCCAACTGAGTCCGAGCTCAGTCGACGCGTTGTATTTCATGTCGAGATACGTACGCTTTGACGGCGAAAGAACGAGCTTCGACCCGTACTTGAGCGCGACCGACGCCGAATCGCTCTTCCACGGCTGTACCAGCGTCGTCGGTTTCAGATTTGCCTTGGAGATTTCTTCCCAGCCGATCATCCGCTTCCCGTACTTGTTTACGATGTCCTGCACCCGCTCAATGAACTTCACGTACTGCTGATCGGTGAGGGTTTTGACTTCGTCGCCGCCTACGTGGAAATAAGGCCCGGGAGTAATGGCCGAGATCTCGCGCACAAAGTCGTCAATGAGCGCGTAGCTCTGCTCCTTGTCGACGCAGATGGTGCTCCAGCCGACGTCGGTTCCGCTATAAAGACCCGGTGGCTTCTCTCCGCAGCTTAGCTCGGGATAAGCGATCAGTGCCGCGTTGATATGGCTCGGCATGTCGATTTCCGGCACTATCGTGATGTACCGCGCACGCGCGTAGTTCACGATGTCCTGATACTGCTGCTGCGTGTAGAATCCACCCACTCCGCCTCCAACCTGGGTAAGCGAACCCATAGTTGTGAGGTTCGGTCGGGAGTTGATCTGGATGCGCCAGCCCTGATCATCAGCGAGATGCAGGTGCAGCACGTTCATCTTGTACATCGCGAGCAGATCTATGTACTGCTCGACTTCGTCGACGGTGAAGAAGTGCCGCGCGACATCCAGCATTGCTCCGCGCCACGCGAAGCGGGGTTGGTCAACGATCTCCAGGGCTGGAATCGTCCACGTGCTGCGCGAAACGCCGATCTCCGACTCGATATCGGCCGGAAGCAACTGTCGAATTGTCTGAGTGCCACGAAAGAGTCCGGCGGGAGTCGCAGCAACCAGCAGCAGGGAATCACGCGAGACTGTAATGCGGTAGCCTTCGCCGCCGAGCGATGTCTGGTCGGGTGCGAGACTCAGATCGATTACGCCGGTGCTTCCGCCGGCTGCGGGCGAAGAGACTGGGAATGGAAATTCAGTGGCTCGCCTGAGAAACGCGGCCAGTGTCTCTCCGATTGTCACAACTTCGGGGTTGTTTACGACGGTGATTCTTGTTGCCGCCGAGAGCTCGAATGGCGCTCCCGCTCTTTGAGTCAGAGAAACCGGCTCCGGGACGATCATTGGAACCGTTCCCTCTGACGGCGATGGTGATGTGGTCGCGGGGGGATGGCACGCGGCCGCAACCATCGAGGTGAGGAGAGCCAAAGTAAACAACGAGTAACGCCGCAGTTCTCTCCACGACCCCATTTCTGCTCCGGTTGTAGGTGTCAGGCCGCCGGGACGGGCAGCGCACGCTGGCGCCGCGATTCTTCGATGAACCCGCCGCCCAACACTCGCTGGGCGTCATAAAATACCACGGACTGGCCGGGCGTGATTGCAGATACAGGCTCATCGAGAGCCAGCTCGATCTCGTCCTCGCGGAGACGCACTATCTCCGCGCGCGCCAGGGGCGCACGATGGCGAACTCGAACGGTCAGAGTATCCCCGACGATTGGAGGTGCCGTCAACCAGTTCACTTCGCGCGCGACGATCCCGTTTCCGAGCAGCTCTTCGCGGGTGCCGATGACAACCGCGCGCTCCTCCGGTCTTATTCCGATCACGTACATCGGAGAAGAAAATCCGCCCGGGACTCCGCGGCGCTGCCCGATCGTGTATCGTGCGAAACCCTCGTGCTCGCCGACGATCGCGCCGCTCGATGTCAGTATCGGCCCTCGCGCAAGCGCCGGCGCATTTGGGGGTAGACGCTGCTCGAGGATCCGCGCGTAGTTCCCGTCCGGGACGAAGCATATCTCCTGGCTTTCGGGCTTCTCCGCGATCACTTCCAGTCCCATCGCGTGCGCGCGCACGCGAGTCGCCTTTTTGTCGAGCAGCCCGATCGGCAGAAGCATCCGCCCGAGCACCGCTTTGTCGATCCCCCAGAGGAAATACGTCTGATCCTTGTTCTCGTCGACCCCTCGCAAAAGCTCGCCGTCCACGACGCGAGCGTAGTGTCCCGTCGCGATCCAACGTGCGTCTATCGCGTCAGCCTTGCCGAGGAAATCGCGAAACTTGGTGAAGGTGTTGCAGCGGACGCAGGGAATCGGCGTCCGCCCGCGCGAGTACTCGGCCACAAAATTGTCGACGACGTCGTGACCGAACCGCGTCTCGAGGTTCAGCACGTAGTGGGGGATGCCGAGCTGCTCGCACACGCGCCGCGCATCGTTGACGGAGTCGAGCGAGCAGCATGGACGGTCGGGAACGTCTTCGCCGTGACAAAAGAGCTTCATCGTTGCGCCGACCACATCGTATCCCTGCTCGACGAGCATCGCCGCGGCAACCGATGAATCGACTCCGCCCGACATCGCAACCAGAACTCTTTCACGCGGCATCGTCACTCCGCGGCAGCAAGCTGGCGTGCCTTGGCGACGAGTGATGGAAAAATCTCCAGCACACGGTCCACCGACTCATCATTGGTCAGTACTCCGAGACTCATGCGAACTGCTGCACTGGCAAGATCAGGCCTCACTCCAATCGCTGTAAGGACATGCGAAGGGCTGACGCTTCCACTCTGGCAGGCCGAACCGCCGGACGCGGCAATTCCACGTAGATCGAGCGCCATCAGCAGCGATTCGCTGTCCGTCCCGGGCACCGATACGTTCACGATGTGTGGCGCTCTCTCCGCGCCGTTGCCGTGCAGAATGGCGTCGGGTACGCGCGCGAGAATGCCAGCCTCGAGTCGCTCGCGCAGCTTCCTGAGTCGCGCGCAGTGTGCTTCCGATTCCGCGATGGTCAGCTCCGCGGCGCGCGCGAGCCCAACTGCCGCGGCCACGTTCTCCGTCCCTGGACGCCGCCCGCGATCCTGGGTACCGCCATGCATTAGAGGCTCGATGTGGGTTCCGCGTCGAATGAAGAGGGCCCCTATTCCTTTTGGCGCCCCCACCTTGTGACCGGAGATAGTGAGAAAATCGAACCGCTGCTTTTGCGCGTCGATCGGTACCTTTCCGAACGCCTGGACGGCGTCAGTGTGAAAGAGTGCGCCGCGCTCGTTCGCCTTCGCCGCGAGCTCCTGTACCGGCTGAATCGTCCCGATTTCGTTGTTCACCCACATGACGGAGCAGATCGCAACCGCGTCGTCCACGAGCGCATCGAACGACTTCCGGTCGACAACCCCGTCCGCGGTCATCGCGACCATTCGTTCTTCGGCACCTTCATGTCCTGCCTCGTGCACTGCGCCGAGCACTGCCTTGTGCTCGATGGGCGTCGTGACGACCGCGCTCCGACCCTTCGCCTTTAGTGCGCGCCAGGCCCCAAGGATGGCGAGGTTGTCGCCTTCGGTACCGCCTGAGGTGAAGCAGATCTCGTCCGGGCGTGCGCCCAGACATCGACCCACTCGCTCACGCGCTTCGTCCAGTGCCGCGCGCGCCTCGCGGCCCCAGCGATGCGTGCTCGACGGATTTCCAAAGCGAGGACCGAAAAACGGCTTCATCGCCTCGAAAACCTCTTCGCGCACCGGCGTTGTAGCGGCGTGATCGAGATAAATGGCGTCTGCGCGCGGTGTCATATCTCGGAATTTAAGGGAGTCGCGCGGCCCGAGCGAGAGAGAACTATCCCTTGAAGAACTTGCCCCTCACTTCCCAAAGTTTCGGGAAGAAGCGTTGCGACACGGTCTTCTGAAGATAACGGGAGCCCAGAGTTCCTCCGGTTCCGGACGTCGCAGGCCCGATTATCCGTTCGACGAGCTGCACGTGAAGAAATCGCCACATTGCGAAGCCCTGTTCGTACTCGATCAGGCCTTCGGCCAGCATCTGCAGAGGCCGTTGATGCGCTTCGCCGTAGACCTGTTCCAGCGTCACGTTGTGAGCGATGAGCAAATCCTCGAACAGTTGTTGAAGCGTTGGCCGCTCGAACGCTCGCTGGACAACAGCCGGAATTTCGCCGTGTTGTTTCAGAACCTGGACAAAATGCGCGTCGCGCATTCCGGACATTGCTTCGATCGCCCGAAATTGGACGCTCTGCGATCCGCTGGACGTGCCCAGATATCCGCGGAACTGCGCGAATCGCTGCGGAGGCAATGTCTCGAGAGCGGACAGCTGGCCGGTCACGATGCGAACGAGCGCGTTCACTCTCCGGACAGACGTCAGGGCGCCCAGAGTATCTTTGGCTTCGAGCAGACCTATCAGCGCCTCGAGCTCGTGAAGAATGAGTTTGAACCAGAGCTCGCTCGCCTGGTGGACGATGATGAAGAGCAGCTCGTCGGGGTGCTCGGGCCTCGACACCGGTCGTTGCAGTCGGAGCAGCTCGTCCAGCGCAAGATATGACGGGTAGGTCAACCCGCTCGAAGGCTTCGCCTCGCGTTTTGGGTTCTGGCGGCGCGGTTTCTCACTCAAAACGTGGAGACCTCCAGTGAAGCGACATCATCTACCCGCATCGTCTCGGTCGTATAAAACGGCTCTCCGTAACGGCATCGGATGAGAGATCCATAATGCGCCGCGTGATGCCGAATCAGATCGTGGAGAGGCTCTCCGTTTGGGTACACCTCGCCGGCCTGAACGGCTTCACCGAACTGCGACGCGTAGCATCCGATCGCCTCGAGTTTCTTTTCGAAGGATGCGCTGATGTCGACGACGAACGTCGGTTTCTCGTAGTCCTCGCGGAATGAGAGCGCGTGCAGGACTTTTCGCGGCCGGTGTGCCGGGATCGTCGGCTCGACCATTTTCAAGCCCGCAACGAAACACGCATCGCGCACCAGTTGCGCGACGATCGGGTGATCCGGATGGCGGCCCTCGAGGGAATGGGTGATCACAACCGACGGCTTGAGCTGCCTGATCACGACGGCGATTTTGGCTCGCACCTCTGGCGTATTCCGGATCCCGCCGTCGGGCAATCCCAGATTCTCCCTCGCGCTTACGCCCATCACCTTCGCCGCGCTCGCCGCTTCCTTCGCGCGGATCTGCGGCGTGCCTCGACTCGCCAGCTCGCCGGCCGCGAGGTCGAGGATTCCCGTTGTTCGGCCAAGCATCTGGGAGCGGATCAGAGTTCCGCCACAAATCAGCTCGACGTCGTCGGGATGCGCAGCGATTGCAAGAACATCGACGCGGGTCATTCGGGAAAGTTAGGCGGCTGGGTGCCGAGCGGATACCGGGGCGCTCAGGTTCTACTCGTAGCGCAGTGCGGCGATCGGGTCGAGCTTTGCTGCTCTTTGCGCCGGCAGCATTCCGAATATCAGGCCGATGCTCACGGACACGAATACGGCAACGAGCGTCAAGCCCACCGGCACGGCGGCGTCGATGTTCATTGCGAGGGTCGCAAGCCTTCCGAATGTCAGCCCGATGAGAATCCCGAGCACCCCGCCGAAGCCAGTGAGAGTCGCGGCCTCAACGAGGAACTGGAACAGGATCTCGCGTCTCGTCGCGCCAAGAGCTTTGCGAATTCCTATCTCTCGCGTGCGGCTCGTAACCGACACCATCATGATCGCCATGACGCCGATTCCTCCCACGAGCAGCCCAACGCTCGAGAGCACGATCATCACCAGAAAAAACACTCCCGTAATCTTGTTGAAGGTGTCCAGGATCTGGTCCTGTGTTATCAGATCGAAATTGTCTTTGTCGGCGGGGCGGAGTCGCCTCATCTCGCGAAGCGCGATCGTGACGGCCTCCTCTGCGTCGGCGGTTGTCACTCCCTTCTTCGGTTTCACTGGGATGTAGAGCGCATTCGTTTTATCGATCTTGAACTGGTGATCGAGCATTTGGTAGGGCACGATTGCGCCAATGTCCTGACCCGGCGGCGAAAAAATATTTCCGGGCTGCGCGTAAATTCCGATAACCCTTGCCGGTCTGCCGCCAATCTTGATGGTCTTATCGAGGACGGACTCGCGCCCGAATAGCTTTCGTGCCGCGTTCTCGTCGATGACCGCAACGCTCGACCCCGAGCTCAGCTCCGCCGGAGTGAACCAGCGTCCGTCGAGAAGCTCGCCCCCCTGTATCTCCTGGTAACGATCGTCGGAGCCGACGATGACGATGTTCTGGGTGCGTTCGGCCCCGTACGAGAGACGTCCATTGGTTTGGGCCCACATGGCGGCGTAGGAGATCTCCGGAAGCTGTCGAATGCGCGCAGCCTCCGCCTCGACGAGGTCGGGCCGAACCCTGATCCACTTGGGCAACCGGTCCGGGTTCACCGGCGTCTGCGAGTTTACCTTCAGCACATAAAACGTTGTCGGACCCGCGATCTCGATAGTGCGGACGATCTGGTCCTGTATTCCCTGAACGATGGCCGCCATCGTCATGACGGTGGACACGCCAATGACGACACCGAGGATGGTGAGAGCGGATCGCAGCTTGTTCGCGCGCAACGTGTCGAGTGCTATCTGCACGTTGCTGCGAATGCGCTCGGCGATGATCATTCGGCGCGGAGTGCTGTGATCGGGTCGAGCTGGGCGGCTCGCGTCGCCGGGTAAACGCCGAACAGGACGCCGACGCCGGCACCGAGCCCGAGCGCGAGAGCAACCGACCACGCAGTCACGCGCGCTGGCAGCGGCGATGCCACGCTCACGGCGCCGGCCAGTCCCCATCCCGCCGCGACTCCGCACAATCCTCCTATGGTCGCGAGCACGATTGCCTCCGCGAGGAACTGACGTCTGATGTCGTCGCGCTTCGCGCCGAGTGCTTTCCGGACCCCGATCTCGTGCGTGCGCTCGGTGACGGACATGAGCATGATGTTCATGATCACAATGCCGCCGACGACAACACCAATCGCCACTATCGCCGGGATCACGGAGAAGAGGATTTTGGTGAGACTCTTCCAGAATTGGACAAGCGCGTCTGCCGTCTCCACTGAATAGTTCGGCGCATCGCTTGGCCGCAGATGATGCGCGACGCGCATCGCTTCGTCCGCCCGCTGCATTCCACTCGCAATCAGGTCAGCCGACGGCATTTTCACTGAAACGGTGTTCGTCTTTCTGCGTCCGAAGACCGTCTCGAAAGTAGTGAGCGGAAGCAGCACGAATCCATCGAAAGACTGGCCGAGCACGCGCCCCTTCTTGGCAATGGTTCCCACGATGGTGAAGCGTTGGCCGGCAATTCTGACATCCTGGCCAACGGGATCGACATTCTGAAACAGCTTCTCAGTCACGTCTGCCCCGACCACCGCGATGTCGCGACGCTGGTTCACGTCGACGTCGGTTATCGGCCGGCCACCGGCGAAAACGTAGTCCTGAACGATCTGGTAGGGAGCGGTTACGCCAAGGATGGCAACGTCCGACATGGTGTTGTTACGCCACACGACGTCGGCGATGGGCGTCGGCGAGCCCGACTGCATGCTGACTGCAACCGCATCGGGTACTGCGTCGATCACCGCCTGAGCGTCAGACTCCGTGATCCGCGGACGCTTCTGGAGCTTGCGCCATTCCTCATCGTCGATGAGTCCAATTTGAATCGGTGTGCGCCGGACCTGGAAAGTATTCGCTCCGATCAATGCGCTGGCGAGATTCTCCTTCACGTACGCGTTCATTCCCGAAATGATCGCTACGACCGCGACGAGGAATGCGACCGATACGATGATCCCGAGCAGCGTGAAAAACGACCGCAGCTTGTTTACGCGGATCTGCTCGAGCGCCGTAGTGATTACGTCCGTGAATCGCATGAGACAATTTCGGCGTGGAACGCAGGACGCGCCATGCCGAACTGCGACCAAGGCGGGTAGATGGGAGGCGCCTCGCGCCGCGCTTTCACCCGTACCGGGCCGGCCTACTCGTACCGCAGTGCTTCGACTGGGTCCAGGCGCGCCGCTCTTGCTGCCGGCAGGAGTCCGAAAAGTATGCCGGTAAATGCGCTCGTCGCGAGCGCTGCGATGACCGCCGACACCGGAGTGGAGGCCGGTACGGCTGGAAATGCCGTCTTGATGCCCAGCGCGACCAGGATGCCCAGCACAAGCCCAATCGAAGCGCCGATGCTTGTGAGCGTCGCAGCCTCGACCAGAAACTGCCAAAGGATTGCGCTCTTGGTAGCGCCGAGTGCCTTCCGAACGCCGATTTCGCGCGTCCGCTCGGTGACGCTGATCATCATGATCGCCACCACGCCGACGCCGCCGACAAGCAGCCCCACGGACGAAAGGGCGAGCCCGACGTAAAAGAAGGTGCCGAAAAGCTTGTTGTAGATGCCCATCAGGCGATCCTGCGTCACGATCTCGAAATTGTTTTTGGCGGTTGCTCTGAGTCCGCGCCGCGCCCGCATAAGAGCCGTGACGTCGTCCGTGGCCTCTTCGGTCGTCACACCCGGCTCGGGCTTCACGATGAAGTCGACGCCGCGCATCCACGGGTTCAGACTCCGCCGCGCCGACTCGAATGGGACGATCGCCTTTGCCTGGTCGCCACCGCCCGCTGAAGTGGGCGTGCCCATTGGGCTCGCCGTGTAATGGTAGACGCCTATGACGGTGAAGCCCACTCCGTCGACATTGATCGTCTTTTCCAACGGATCGGAAGTTCCGAAGAGACGCTCGGCGAGCTTCTCATTTACGATGATCACCCGCGCCGCCGTTGTGTTCTCGGCGTACGTGAAGCTCCGCCCGGGATAAATGTCCCCACCGTCGACGTCCACCCAGTTCGGAGTATAGATCTCCATCCCCGTGCTCACCTGCTTGTCCTTATAGGTGAACTTTGCGCCGGAGCCCAGATGCGCCGTCACGGCTTTGATTGTGGGAAGCTCCTGGATCGCATTCGCGTCATCTATTGTGAGGGCAGGATTGCGGCGCTCCGGGCACGTTTCATCGGAGCCATCGCACGCCTGGAAACCGCTGATCGGTCTGCGATACATGAAGAACGAAGTTGGCCCTGCCGCCTCCAGATCTCTCGCGAAGCTCTCATTGATGCCGCGCACCACCGACGACATCGCCACGACGACGAACACGCCAATCGCGACGCCCATGATCGTGAGGGCTGCCCGTACTTTATTGGAGCGGATGGCGTCTAGCGCCATGCCTACGCCTTCCAGGGCGTTGAAGATCCTCTGTGCGACTTTCATCTCATTCCTTGCGGAGTGCTTCGATCGGATCGAGCGAAGCCGCGCGCCGCGCCGGATAGACGCCTGAGATTATCCCTACGACCGTGCCGAGCAGAGTCGCCATTACGATGGACCATGGAGCGACGGCGGCCGGAAGCGGGGTCTTCCATTGGACGAGCTTTGCCAGCGTGATCCCAAGCAGGATCCCGATTACGGCGCCGAGGGTGCTCAGAGTCGCCGCCTCTACGAGAAATTGACGCATGATGTCGCGCCGTCGTGCACCGAGCGATTTTCTGATCCCGATTTCGCGCGTACGCTCTGCCACCGCGACGAGCATGATGTTCATGATTACGAGCCCACCAACCACGAGGCCGATTGCGGGGAACGCAGTACCGGCCATGGTCATCACTTTCTTCAGCTTGTCCATGAACGCGAGAGCGCTCGCCGAAGTCTCCATGAAGAAATTGTCCGGCTCGCTTGGCCGCAGCTTGCGGCGACCACGCATCACTTCGCGAACAGCTTCCATCGCATCGGTCATGGTGAGCGCGGTCGGCGTTTGAACCATGATTCCGTCAACATCACCGCGGGGATTGGTGTAGTGATGCATCGGTGAGTTGTAAGGTGCGATCGCCACACGGTCCAGCGACAACCCGAACACGGATCCCTGCTTCTCGATGACGCCAATCACGGTGTAGGGCATGCCCTTGATGCGAAGCTGTCGTCCGAGCGGGTCGAGATCGGGGAAGAAATATTTCGCGACCTCGTCGCCAATCACGATTACCGGCGCTCCAAGCGTCGCTTCCTGCTGCGTAAAAGCGCGACCAATGTGCATGTCGTACTTCTTGATGGTGAAGTAATCACCATCGACTGCGTGCGCCTCGACCTGCTTGGGGCGCGCCCACTGCGACTGGGCCTGCAGAAATTCCTGACTCTCGACCGCGTAGTGCGATCCCTGCGGGAGCACGCTCGCCACGAGGGGAAGATCGGAGTGGTAGATCCGCGGACGCCGCAGCCACTGGCGCCACTCTTCCTCGGAGCTCGCGCCGTCGCCAAACCAGGGAAAGCGGCGAAGCGTGAAGGTGTTGACACCGAGGAGCTTCGCCGCGAAGTCGTTCTCCATGTAGCTGCTCATGCCCTGCACGATCGATATGACCGCGATCAGGAACATCACACCGATGCAAACGCCGAGGAGGGTGAAGAAGCTCTTGAGCTTCTGAACCCTGATCTGCGCGAGTGCCAGCCAAATGGCCTCGACGAAAGGCACGCTCAGTCCTTCCGCGTAAGAGCGGGTGGTGCGATACCGGCGGCTTTGATGAAGGTTTCGCGCTTCTCGTCACTCGCGACCTTACCGTCGCGAAGCACGATCACTCGGCGGGCGTGCGCGGCGATGTCCGGCTCGTGGGTGACCATGATCACCGTTTGACCCTGTTCGGCGAGACCCTCGAAGACGCGCATGATTTCTTCCGAGGTGGTGGAGTCGAGGTTTCCTGTCGGCTCGTCGGCGAGAAGTATTGACGGCTGATTGACGAGCGCCCTTGCGATGGCGACGCGTTGGCGCTGTCCGCCCGAGAGCTCATTGGGTCTGTGCTGGATTCGGTCGCCGAGCTGGACGCGCTGGAGCGCTTCGGTCGCGCGCTGCTTGCGCTCGTCGGCCCCGACTCCGGCGTAGACTAGTGGAAGCTCGACGTTGTGCAGCGCCGTGGCGCGCGGCAGGAGGTTGAAGGTCTGGAAAACGAATCCGATCTCACGATTTCTGACACGCGCGAGCTCGTCCTCGTCCTTCTCCGAGACCAGCGTTCCGTTCAGCCAGTACTCGCCGCTGTTTGGCGTGTCGAGGCAGCCGATCAGATTCATGAGCGTCGACTTTCCCGAGCCCGACGGGCCCATAATGGCGACGTATTCGTTTCTGCGGATCGCGATGTCTACACCACGCAGCGCGTGAACGACTTCGCCCCCCATGTCGTAGTCACGCTTTAGACCCCGCGTGACGATGACCCAGTCCTTGTCGGGAGCTGCGCCCGCTTCGGACGTTATTACCTGCCGCTCAGCAGTGGTGCTGAGCGGAATTTCATCGGTTGTCTGCATTATGCTTTGGCGGGCTCGCCTGGTTTCTTCGGCTGTTCCTTTTGTGCGCGCACGGTTGCGCCGTCCTTGAGCTCGCGAATGGCCTGGTACGTACCACCGACGATCTCTTCTCCTTCCTTGAGACCGTTCACGACTTCGAAGTACTTCTCACCCGCGATTCCAACTTTTACGGGCCGGAACGTGACTTTGTTGTTCGAGCCGATCACGAATACGCCTTCGACGTCTCGCTTGCCGACCTGCTTCGATGGCGCCTTCCTCGCGAGGGTGAGGACTGTGTCCGGCTTCACGCTGTCCTCACGAACGGTCAGCGCAATGATCGGAATCGAGAGAACGTTGTTCCGCGTCGATGTTATGATCTTCGCCGTCGAAGAGAAATCCGGACGCGTGTCCGCAGGTGCGTTGAGAAGCTGGACCGTTACCTCGTAGTCGATCGCCTGGTCGGCAGACCCGCCGGTCCCACCCGTTGCAGCGCCTTTCACCGAGCTGTTCGAGATCTGGGAGACGCGTCCGATGAACGTTGTATCGGGGAACGCATCCATCTGCA
Organism: Gemmatimonadaceae bacterium; assembly: GCA_050733435.1. Classification (GTDB taxonomy): domain Bacteria; phylum Gemmatimonadota; class Gemmatimonadetes; order Gemmatimonadales; family Gemmatimonadaceae; genus UBA4720. The sequence goes on from JBOHTB010000030.1 coordinate 21,680, forward strand.
CGACCGTGGAATCGCCGACCTTGATACGGGAGACATCGGTCTCATCGACGTTCACCTTAGTCTCGAGGACACTCATGTCGCTGATCGTGAGCATCGTGGCGGCGTCCTTGTTGAACGTCCCCTGAATCGCGGTCTCACCTTGCTCGACGCTGAGGCGGGTGACGCGGCCGCTCATCGGCGCGACGATCGTCGTCTTGCTCAGACTGGACGCGGCATCGCGGTAAGATGCGGTAGCCTGATCGATAGCGTGATTTGCGGCCTCGAGTTGAGCCTGGGCCACTTCGACATCGGTGCGCAGCTGCTCCACCTGCTCGTCAGCAACGAGTGTCGGGTTCGCTTTCTTGAGCGCCATTAGGCGATCGAAGCTTCGTTGCGCCTGAGCGAGCGTCGGCTTGGCCTGCGCGGCCTGGGCCCGGGCGGATGCGACGGCTGCTGTCGCTCTTTCGACGTTGGCCCGGTACTGGGAAGGGTCGATCTCGAGCAGGAACTGACCGCGGGTGACCATGTCGCCTTCCTTCACACCGAGGCGCACGATACGACCGCTGATGTCAGCGCTGATGTCGACTTTAGTATGAGGCTGCACCTGGCCGCTCGCCGTCACCGAAGCGACGAGATCTCTCCTCTCGACCTTTTCCATACGGACTTCGGTCGCCTTGTTCCGGCCCTTCATCGCGCTTGTCACGCCGATGATGGCGATCGCCAGAACAATGACGCCGGCAACTGACCACTTGGTTCTTTTCTTCATTTATGGAATCCGATTAGCGAAGGGGGTGACCGACGGCGCTCTCGAGAGCGGCGAAGGCTTTGTGGTAGTCGTAGACCGATGTGATGCGGTCACTCTCAGCGCGCTCGTAAGTCGCGCGCGCCTCTGTCAGGTCGACGAACGTCGTCGCACCGATTCTGAAACGATCTTGCACAAGCTTGAGCTCCTCTTTGGCTTTCACAGCGTTCTGTTCCTGCAGCTCGACCGTTTTTTCAGCGGTCTGCAGCGTGAGGTACGCCGCAGTGACGTCGGCCGTGAGTGCCAGCTCCCGCGCTCGCACGCTATAGCGCGCGTCCGCTCTGCTGGCCATCGCTTCCTGGAGCCTCTGCTCGCGCGAGAAGCCGTCGAAGATTGGCAACGAAAGCGTGGCGCTTATCGAGCGGGGTGACTTTGTGAAGTTGAAGGGAAATCTCGCGTTGGTTTGCCTGATCGCCTGAGCTTCTGCATCGGTGAACGCCATTGCGTTGCACTCCGCGAGCTGATTCGAGAGGTTGAGCGCTGCGCGCACTTCCTCGGTGCGAATGCAGCTCGCGCGAGTCGCTTCGAGCGAGGCCTGCGCTTGCTGGACCGGGAACTCAGGGTTGGTATATCCGTAAGTGTATCCCCCGAACCCGGTAGACAGCGACAATGTAGGCGAGTACTCGCCTTTCTCGCGACGCACTCCAAGGTCTGCGACGTGCTCGCGCGAGCGTAGAGCGACAACGCCTGGATTCTGATTTCGCGCCGACGCTATCAGCTGCTGAAGGTCGAAGGTGAGCGGCGTGACGTTGAACTGTGAGACGAGGTTTACATTGGCTGGTTGCGCCACACCCATCAATTGAAACAGTCGAAGCTTTTCGATCTCCACCTGGTTTCTGGCCTTGAGTGCCGCAACCTTTTGCAGACCCAAAGCGACGTCCGCGCGCTGGACATCAAGCTGGGTGCCGGAGCCCACAATCTCTCGCGCCTGCGCGAGAATGAGTTCCTGCTGCGCCGCCACGACCAGAGTATCCTGGAGGTCCGCGGTGGCGATTGCCTGCAGCGCCGCCAGATACTGTTGGGACACATTCCCGCGAAGGTTTTCCGACGCGCCCTCGATATCCGCTTCCACGGCGTCGCGGTTGGCTCTCTCCAGGCTTGGTGCGATCAAAGTTGCACTGTTGATTCGGTAGTTCAGCCCGATCTCGTAGCTCGACTGGTTGATGTTCGAGCTCGCGCCGAGAGTAGCTCCGCTGAAGATTTGCCTGCCGCCCTGCTGCCGGAGCGCGGTTAGCGAAGCATCCGCGGTCGGCAGGAGCGCGCCATAGGCGCTGCGAACCGCCGCCTGGGCACCCACCCGGTTGTTGACAGTCTGTTGGAGATCTGGATTATTCCGCTGGGCAATCGCAATCGCCTGATCGATGGTCAACGTGGTCTGCGGCGTTGAATCGCGCGGAGGTGCCTGGGCGGATGCCTGTGCGGCAGCTGCAACCAGACCTAAGAGGAGCAAGGGTCGCATCGTTATAGTAGAAGTTGGTTTCTGAAGTGTACGGCCAACTATATAACAGAGTTTCACCCTCGGACACTCCGGATTTCTGAACTTCCGGGCTACTCTGCGGGCGATGGCGCCAGAAAAATCCGGTCGCTTACCTTGGTGAAGATGCGCTCGTAGATCCGCTGCCCCTTTTCCGCGCTCGCCAGCGACGGACGCCCGATCGATCCGGCACTTCCAATCGGAACGGTCAACCAGCCGCGTCTGTAACGCCTGAGCTGTTCGCGCGACATCATATAATCCTGCGCGAGGTCGAGATTCACGAGGGCTGGCGCCAGGAAAAGCATTATCGATGTGTCTACCTCGTCGCCGTGCATCGCCTCCTTTTGGCCGTCGAGAAGATCGGAGAGATTGACCCCGAAAATGTCTACTACCCGCACCCGCGCCGCCGTGGTGATCACGGTCGCAAGGGCCTCCTGGTGTGGGTCATGACCGTGAGCCGTCAGAAGGATGAATTCCCGGACGCCAGTTGCCTCCCAGGAATCGAGGAGGTCGTTGAGCATGCGATGCAGCGTTTTCTTCCTCAGCGACGCGTTGCCCGCGAAACCGCGCTCGGTGTCGACGTTCACCCCGTATTCCACCGTCGGCGCGCGCAACACGCCATATTCTGCGGAAAGATCATCGGCCATGTGCTCGACGATGATCGTGTCGCAGCCGAGAGGCAGGTGAGGTCCGTGTTGCTCGCACGTGCCGATCGGTATGATCAGTCGCGGGTCGTTGCCGAGGACGGCGGTGACCTGCGCGGGATTGAGTTCCTTGACCCGCAAGGGGCCGGAAACTGGAAGGGGGGAGGGAAGGGTCATCGCGTCAGTCGGTAGCCTTAATGTAAGAAGCGGGACCCTGCCACGAGGCGCAATCCTGGTGCTGTCGGCAATCCCGCTTTTTCTCATCGCGATGTGGGTGCGCAGTCCCCTGCTTCCCGGCACGGGGGCTGTCGTCGGGACCGAGATCGCATCGAGATCCGCATCTTCTGCGGTCATCTCCCTCAAACAGTCCTTGTCTCGCGAGTTGGCGAGACTCGAGGATCGTGCGAACGGTGCGCTCGACGCCCCAACCGATATTCCGGGCGCGTTCTCCTACCTTGCCACGCGTGCAGCCCAGAGGGATGCGGAATCGGTCGTGCTATTTGATCACGGGCGTCCGCTTGCGTGGGCAGGGAAAAGCAGAATTGAACCGGATTCGCTCGCCCCGCCCGTCAGCGTGAGCTTCAGTGACTTCTATATCACGCTGAACGTAGCCAGGGCTCGCGGCGACCGTCGTGCGGTCGCGTCTGCAGTGTTGCATGCGGATGCCCCGGCCGACAACCTGGTCAGAGCTGTCGATGCGTACCTCGCGCCTCTCGAAGGCGTCGGCTCTTACGAGCTCGCGCCCCCCGCGGACACGGCAGGCGGCGTCGTGGTGCTCGCCTATCAGGGGAAGCCCATTCTGCGCGCGCGGCCCCAGCTCGCCGCGCCGGCGGAGGTGCAATTTCGACGCGCGCTGATGTTGCGAACCCGGGGAATTGCCGGCCTCGTCATTTTGCTCGTCGCGTTTCTCATCTATGCCTGGCGGGATCGCCACGCTTTGGGGAACCGTCTTTTCGCGGTTGCGGTTGCCATTGCGGTCGCAGCTATGGTCCCCTGGAATTCTTTTTCGAATGCGTCGCGCTTCTTCGACCCCGCTTACTACTACTCAAAACTCGGCGGTCCACTAACAGCGAACGCGGGAGCACTTCTCATCAGCGCGACGTTGGTGCTCCTGGCGGTCTACGCGCTCCTTCGCGCCCGACCCGACGCGCGATGGCCGCGCATCCCGGCCGCGGTCGGAGCAGTGATCGTGCTCGGAATAGGAATCCCCGTTGCGTCGAACATCGTGCGCGGCATCGGTCATCCTCCATGGGGCTCGACGCCAGGCTTATGGCTCGCGTGGGAGGTGCCGCTTTTTCTATTTCTGTTCTCGGTTCTGCTGCTCACGTACTGGCTCGGGCGGATCGGTGTCGGACGCGAGGGAAGCGTATCATTTCGTGCAGCCGTCGTCGTCGCCACTATTGCCGCCGCGGTTGCGTTGGCGGGGCTGTGGTCGACCACGTTGCGCCAACGGATGCAGCTTGCAGAAGAGGATGTCGCGGCGCTCGGTCATGTGGACGACTACGCGGTGATTCTGACGCGGCGCTTCGCGGCCGATCTGGAACAGGCCCCGCTTCCGACAAGCGGCGCGTCGCTCCTCGAAGCGTACGCTTCGTCCGACCTCGCTGACGCCGGGTATCCCGCGACGCTCGCGTCCTGGAGCGATGCGGGAGACGAGGTTGCAGAGTTCGCGGTCACCGATGCGGAGCCCGACGCTGAAGTGATTTTGAGCACCGTGCGCGAAGCGATCGCGAAGCAGCAGACGGTAACAAGAAGCGTGCTGGGACCGACTGGGGTACAAATCCTGTCCGCCGTATGGCAAAAGAACGGTGTCACATCGATTCTCGTTTTTCCCCGAACGAGGCTGCTCGCCGTAAACCCATTTTCGGCGCTACTGGGTATGTCCGCGCGGTCGGGTGGCGACCCACCTTACGCGGTTGCACTCGCGGACGTCTCTAATTCCGTAATCGCCGACACGGCGCACGTAGCCTGGCATCGTCTCGGGTACGAGCTGCACGGCGATCGATTGGTATCGACGTCCGATGGGACGCGGCGCGCGCATGTCGAGATCGACCTCAGATCGCCCTGGGCGAGAGGCGAGCGCGGCTTCCTCGTACTCCTTCTCGATCTGCTCGTGGCTGGTTTCTTCTGGCTGTTGGGAGCGCTGGCGGAACGTGGATTCCTTCGCTGGCTGCGCGTACGTGCCGCGCGCTGGATCTACACGTACCATGCGCGTCTTACTCTCGCGCTGTTTGCGTTCTTCGTGATTCCAGCCATCGCGTTTGCGATCTGGTCGTATCAGAGACTTCGGAGCGATGATCTTCAAACGAAGGAAGTGCTCGTCGACGAAACCCTTCGCGCGGTTGTTTCCGCGAACGAGTATGCTCAGTTACCGGGCGCTGCTCGCCGATTCGACACACCCCTCTTCCTCTACTCCAACGGATTTCTCGAGCAAAGCAGTGACAGCGTGCTTGAGGTGCTCGCGCCGATGGGGCTCGCGCTTCCGCCCCAGGTACAGGTGCTCGTTGCGAGCGCCGGCGAGCTGAGCGCGGCCTCCGACGAAACCGTCGGCAGTGCGAGGGTGCTATTCGGTTACGTGGCGGCGGTTACATCCGGACAGGAGCGGTATGTGCTCGCCGCCCCAGCGCGCAGCGACGACCTCGTCCTCGACCGGCGGCGCCGCGACCTCGGCATGCTCGTCCTCTTCTCCACTGCCGTCGGCGCGCTTGCGGCTCTGTGGCTCAGCGGAATCGCAGCGCGCAGGCTGGCACGCGACCTCGAGCTAAGCAGAATAGAGGTGGCGCGCGCGGAGCGTGTTCTGGCGTGGGGAGAGATGGCACGCCAGGTAGCCCACGAAATCAAGAATCCCCTCACGCCCATCAGGCTTGGGGTTCAGCACCTCCGCCGTGCGCGCAGCGACCCGCGCGTCAACTTCGATCAGGTCCTGAACGACAACGTCAGGCGGATACTCGCTGAGATCGATCGCCTCGATGAGATCGCGCGCTCTTTCAGCCGGTATGGGAGCGCGCCCGCGGATCTGGCTCCCGCTCAACGAGTGGACGTTGCTGCCGTCGTCAGAGACGTCGTCGCTCTCGAGCAGATGGGAGATCGCATCGTGAAATGGCAGGTTCGCGGAGCCGAGCGATCTGCGTGGGTGATGGCTCGCAAAGACGAGATGAGAGACGTGCTGCTAAACGTGTTCGAGAATGCCCGCCTGGCCGGTGCGAAGCGGGTGGAGATCGCCTTGAGAGAGGAGGAGCGCCGCGTGACGATCGAAACGGCGGATGACGGAGGGGGAATTCCCGCCGCTGTGCTGCCGAGGGTCTTCGAGCCACATTTCTCTACGCGCACAACCGGCAGCGGACTCGGCTTGGCCGTGAGCCGTCGCCTGATAGAAGCGTGGGGCGGCGAGATTGCAATCACCAGCGAAGAGGGAAGGGGAACGCGAGTGCTCATCGTGCTGGCAAGGGGCGAAGCGTGACGTCGGTCAATCGAGGCGTTGTAACACCGCGGGCGACGAAGATCCTGCCGCCGCACATCGCGGACTGGCAGCTTCCCCCCGACTGGTCGTGGGGGCCAGGCGGAATGGTCGGCGACTACCGGCATTATCAGGAAGTTGTTGATGCGCTCGGCCGATCGCTCTCACTGGTAACCGCGCCGAATCCTGAGCACAGTGCCTGGCTCTTTGAGGAAGCAAAGCAACTTGCTCAGCGAAGCCATCCGTCGATACCGACGACCTATCACTACTGGACGTCGTACAGGGAATTCCGGCGCGGACCTGGATACCTCCGCAGATGGATCACCGGCGAAACGGTTCGCGCGCGGCTTGCGCGGTTGGGGCTCGCGGACATCCCGTACGTCTTTCAGATGCTGCGCGGAGCGTGTTCGACGCTCGCATATCTGCACGAAACAGGCATCGCTCACGGCGGTCTGAATGGAGATGCCCTCTGGACCACTCCGACAGGCAGGTTGTGGATGCTGGAGTGGCAGTGGGCGGTACCGCGTGAAACCATTCCCACCGGTGTTCGGCCCGGCAACGGCCCACTCGAGATCCGCTCCAGCGAGGCGACCAGAACATTTCGCGCGGAAATGCTGCCGATGCCGCCGGAATGGGCGTCGAACGAATGGCTTCCGACCCCGGCCAGCGACCAGTGGCAGCTCGCGGCTATGTGCTTTACCGCGCTAACCGGAGAAACGCCTCCCACGCGCGAGATACCTCCGATCAAGCTGGTTCGCCCGGAGACACCGGAAGCGCTCGCGACGTCGCTCGATCGTGCGCTCTCACTCGATCCCGCCGATCGCTTTCCGTCGCTTGCGGTTCTTCTACGGGCCGTCGAACGCGGCGACCCTGCTCGCACCGTCGTGATGGTGAGAGGAGAGCCGGACAAGCAGGCGAATGAATCCGCCGAGGCTCGAGTGCGCTGGGCTGTAGGCGACGATTACGAGATTCTGTCAAAGCTTGGAAGCGGCGCTTTCGGAACGGTTTGGCGCGCGCGCGACTTGTCGCTCGAGCGTGAGGTCGCGCTGAAAGCGCTTCACCCTGCGATTGCTCGCGATGACAAGGCGGTGCGCGCGTTCTGGCGCGAAGCTAAGCTCGCCGCGCAGCTCGCGCATCCCGCGATCGTTCCAATTTACGACTGGGATTCGAGCGGAGACCTTTCGTGGTACACGATGGAGCTTGCGGAGGAGGGGAGCGTCGCGAGTCTCGTGCAGAGGGCGGGGCCGCGTCAACTCGCCGAGATCGCCGCACAGGTCGAACAGGTGCTCGATGGGCTCGTGGTGGCGCATGCGAATGGAATTCTGCATCGCGATCTCAAGCCGGAGAACATTCTCATCGATCGCTATCACCGGTGGCGCATCACGGACTTTGGCATCGCGAACGTTCACGGTGAGGACGTGCCCGGGACAACGGGTACGCCCGCCTTCGCGGCACCGGAGCAGCTGCTCGGAGAAGCTCAGGGACCGGCGGCGGATTTCTTCGCGCTTGCGGCGATCGTGTACTTCGTCATGACAGGCGAACCGCCTTTTGGCGAGGACGACGCCAGACAAATTCTTGCGCGTCAGCTCGGCGAAGGTGCTGACCTCGACGTTTTCCCGACAGTCATGTGCAACTGGTTCAAGACTGCGTTCTCTCCGAACGCAGACGATCGCTTTCTCGACGGCCTCGAGATGCGGCGCGCGTGGAAAGCGGCCAGTGACAGAATGCTCGCTCGGCAGCGCGGGCCGTGGTGGAGACGCGTGGTTTCCTAACGCCGCGCTTGCCTGTTAAGGCACCCAAAGTCGGCGCCGTTCATTTTCCCGCAACTGGCCTTGGCTGGCGTGGCACTTGCAAGCCGTTTGGCCACGACGAAATACGGTTGCCAACAATTATCAAATCGACGGAGCGTGACGAATGTTTGTTGCGCTGTATTGCAGGCGCGTATCACTAGCGCCTCCGGAAAGAGTTGTTAGTTTGCGCGATTGTGAGGGAGGTCCGTCTAGAGAGTGCTTCCCCGCTCACTGGGCATGCATCCTGCCTCACGACGCAAAGAGCGACCGCGGTAACCGCTGCATTGTATCTCCACCCTTTGAGAGGAAACAATCATGTTGAGAAGAAGTTGGACCGTCTGCGCCATGACGGCCTTACTCCTCGGCGGAACGGCGGCGGCTCAGTCGCCC
>JBOHTB010000031.1:0-26499 GCA_050733435.1 Gemmatimonadaceae bacterium
TCGCCACTTTTGCTGCTTCTTTCGAGTTGGCGAACGGCTCTGTGGTACCCGGCACGACGGGGACGTCGTTGGCGAGAGCGAGCGTGCGCGCCGCAGTCTTATTTCCCATTGCGGCAATGGCCTCGGCGCTCGGTCCAACCCAGACCAGGCCGGCATCGCCCACGGCGCGCGCGAACCACTCGCGCTCGGAAAGAAATCCGTAGCCCGGGTGAATGGCTTCGGCGCCCGTCAATTTCGCCGCTTCAATGATTCTGTCGCCGCGCAAATAGCTCTCGGTCGAGGGCGCGGGTCCCATAGCGATGGCCTCGTCCGCCGCCCGGGCGTGCGGGGCGCGAACATCCGCGTCGCTGTACACCGCGACCGTCCTGACCCCGAGCTCACGGCAGGCGCGAATTACCCGGAGCGCGATCTCGCCGCGGTTTGCGATCAGGACTTTGCTAAACACTTTCTCCGCCCACGACTACAGCGGAATGTTACCGTGCTTCTTCGGCGGGTTTTTGTCGCGCTTGTTCTGAAGACTCTCGAGCGCGTCGATCAGAGCGGGTCGCGTGTCGCGCGGATCGATGATGTCGTCGACGTACCCACGACCGGCGGCGACGTAAGGATGCGCGAACTTCTGCCGATATTCCTCGATTCTCGCCTCGGTCGCCGACGCTTCGTCTCCACTCTCGGAGATTTCCTTCCGGAATAGGATCTCGACCGCCCCTTTCGGTCCCATGACCGCGATCTCGGCCGTCGGCCAGGCGACGTTGAAGTCGCCTCGAATGTGCTTCGAGCTCATGACGTCGTACGCGCCGCCGTACGCTTTGCGCGTGATTACCGTGAGCTTTGGGACAGTCGCCTCGCAGTAGGCGTAGAGCAGCTTCGCGCCGTGCTTGATTATTCCGCCGTGTTCCTGCGCAACTCCCGGCAGAAATCCGGGAACGTCTTCGAACGTAACCAGCGGAATGTTGAAGGCGTCGCAGAAGCGAATGAACCGTGCACCCTTAAGCGACGCATTGATGTCGAGGACGCCCGCGAGCACGGCGGGTTGGTTCGCGACGATTCCGACACTGAATCCGCCGACGTGCGCAAATCCGCAGATGATGTTGCCCGCGTAGTCGCGCTGGACTTCATAAAATTCAGCGTCGTCGACAACGCGGCCTATGACATCGTGCATGTCGTACGGCTTGTTCGCGTTGTCGGGAACCACGTCCAACAGCGCTTCGTCACGACGCAAGCGCGGGTCCGTCCCGACTCCACGCGGGGGGTCTTCAAGATTGTTCGACGGAATGAAGCGGAAGAGATCGCGAATGCGCTGCATGCACTCGGGCTCCGAATCGCAGGCGAAGTGTGCCACGCCCGATGTCTCCGAGTGGGTATCGGCACCACCCAGCTCCTCCATCGTGACGTCTTCGTGCGTCACCGTTTTCACCACGTTCGGTCCCGTCACGAACATGTACGACGTCCCCCGGACCATGTAAGTGAAGTCCGTGATTGCTGGCGAGTAGACGGCCCCTCCCGCACAGGGGCCCAGCACTGCCGAAATCTGCGGAATGACTCCTGACGCGAGCGTGTTGCGCAAGAAGATCTCCGCGTATCCGCCGAGCGATACGACACCTTCCTGAATCCGAGCGCCCCCCGAGTCATTCAGTCCGATCACCGGGGCTCCGTTTCTCATCGCGAGATCCATGATCTTCACGATCTTTTCCGCGAAAGCTTCAGAGAGCGACCCTCCGAAGACCGTGAAGTCCTGGGAGAAAACGTAGACGACGCGCCCGTCGATCTTGCCGTGGCCGGTGACGACGCCGTCTCCGTAATATTTTTGCGTCTCGAGTCCGAAGTCCGTGGACCGATGGACGACGAATCGGTCCAGCTCCACGAACGACGCCTCGTCGAGCAGCAGCTCCAGCCGCTCGCGCGCGGAAAGTTTTCCCTTCTCGTGTTGTGACTTTAGCCGCGCCTCGCCCCCACCCAACTCGGACTCGGCGCGACGCTTCTCCAGGAGCTCCAGCTTCTCTCGCATCGTCATAGACGCGAAAAGCTAACTCCCTCTGTAAAGCGCATCTAGCGCCGCGCACGCGTGACGCAGGCATTCAACGCCATTCCGCGAGGCTCGAGCGTTGCTATAATTTCCTTGTAGCAATTCGAATCCTGCAAACCCGTCCAATTGACTGCACCTCGAAAACGGCCACGCAAACCGCGAAAGCGCGGGAAGCGGCGGCCAGCGCAGCACCATACATCGCTACCGACGAGCCGCAACGCGTACATGGAAACGCGGCAGTGGCTGCTCGACCGTCACGGGCCGGTCTGCGCCTACTGCGAGCGGCGAGTCACCGCCAGGGCGATAACCATGGATCACGTGACGCCTCGCAAGGGAAAGACAGCGTACGATCGTCGCGACAACCTTGTTCTCGCCTGCCCCGAGTGCAACGCGCTGAAGGCAGATCAACCCTTTTTGGCATTTTTGCTGGCTCGCCGGTCGCGGGCGGCCAGCTTGCTTCGTTATGGATCGCATCTGAGTCCGATGCTCGTCGACCTGGCAAAAGAGATCGCCGGCCCGGAAGCGGCTGCGCGCGCGGCGCGTCTGGCCGATCCGGACTATCCGTACCTCGACTAGGATCCCGTTGGCTCGAGGTTGTCGTCTTCGCCCGTGGGCGGGACCGAGGGCTCGATCACTGCGATCTCGGTAACGGCACCGGCCGCTTCTGGAGCTTCGCTCGGGACGAGCTCCGGCGGCTTTTTGTAGCGGCTCGCGGCGAGTCTGCGTCTTTGCGGCTTGAGTCGCGCCTTCAGGAAATCGAGAACGTCCGTCTCATGCTGACGCAGCGTCGGTCCGCGCGATTTCCGCTTGCTCCATCTCCGCTCCGGCGTAGGCGGTAGCACCGCTCCCTCGAGATACGCCTCGATCAACGACGGGTGAATGTAGTACTTCCGGCAAACGCTTCTCGTATTGCCCAGTCGCTTTGCCGTCACGTCCACAGCGGCGACAATATTCCGCTCGGCTTCGCGCCTCGTCTCGGCCGGTCCCATCTTCCTAAGCGCTTCCGCCGCGAGCATGGTCCCGGCCCACGTCCGGAAATCCTTGGCCGTGATGTCGCGACCGGTGATTTCCTGCAGATACGCGTTCACATCTTCGGCTTGCACGGTCTGGCGCTTTCCCTCGTCGTCGAGATACTTGAAAAGCTCTTCGCCCCGGAGCTCCTGACAGCGCTGGACGATGCGGGCAATGCGGCGGTCGGTGACGGATACAGCGTGCTGGATTCCGCTCTTTCCCCGGAACTCGAAACGCAGCTTGTGCCCAACCACAGCGACGTGCCGGCGTTTGAAGGTCGTCAGCCCGTAAGACTTGTTCGCCTTGGCGTACTCGTCTGAACCGATTCGGATCAGCGTGGTCTCGAGAAGCCACACCACGGTTGCCATGATCTTGTCGCGCGCGAGACCGGGGAGCTCGATATCGCTCTCGACCCTCTCGCGGATCTTCCACAGCACGTCGCTCAGCTCGAACATTCTCTCGAACTTCGTGCCGTCGCGATGTTGCCGGAACCCCGGGTGGTACCGGTATTGTTTTCTCCCGCGACCGTCGCGCGCCGTTACCTGAAGATGTCCGTCTTCATACGGGCATATCCACACCTCGGTCCAGGCCGGAGGGATAACAAGCGAGCGGAATCGCTTCAGAAGTTCGGGCGAATTTATGACGACGCCTTCATGGTCCAGATACCTGAACCCGCGACCGTGCCGGTGCCGTCGAATGCCCGGCATGGCGTCGGTTACGTAGCGAAGACCCGCAGCGAAAGCGGTTTCTTCATATTCGCGAGATACTGATTGACCCAGGGTTCCTCCCGTAACGCGCCTTGGTGGTCACGACTTCAGCCGCGCGGCTGAGGTTGGGGCGTCGTGTATGGGACGCTAGAGGCGCTTTCCGGCAACGCTCCTGGAAGGTTTTACACTGCTGGAGTCGCGATTTACGCACCCGAGGCCATCGAACCCCGGTTTCCGAGCAAGCCTAATCGAGCTCGTCCAGCCGTCGAAGCGGCGGAATCCTCCAGGCAGTTACCCCGACTACACCAAGTGTGACGACGCCGCCGAAAATCACCGAGCGCACCGTGCCGAGCAGTTTTGCGGCAACACCGGACTCGAACGATCCGATTTCGTTGGATGATCCGATAAAGATTTGATTCACCGCCGAGACGCGACCGAGAAGATGCTGCGGCGTTCGAAGCGTGAGCAGCGTCGACCGAATTACGACGCTGACGTTGTCGAGCATCCCGCTGATCACGAGAAGGGCAAGCGACAGCCAGAACGATCGCGAAATCGCGAACAGAATCCATGAGAGGCCAAAGCCCGCCACGCACAGGAATAGGGTCGGCCCTGCCCTTCGCAGATGCCTGTGAACGAGCAAAACGGAGATGAGAACCGCGCCCGCTGCTGGTGCCGCGCGCAAAACGCCCAGCGCCTGCGGCCCCGCGTGGAGGATATCGGACGTAAAGATCGGGAGCAGCGCCGGCGCACCACCGAAGAACACCGAGAACAGATCGAGCAGCTGCGCTCCAAGAAGTTCGCGTTGTGTGAGGAGAAATCGTATTCCGATCGTCAGGTTTTTTCCGATCGTTCCCTCGTCGGCGACCCGCGGATGACGTGTGTAGACGATTCGAGCGAAAAGCACCAGCGCGATTGCACAGAGTATCGCCTCAACGATGTACGCAAGCCTGGCACCCGAAAAACCGTAGATGATTCCGCCGAGTGCGGGGCCGACGACGGCAGCGAACTGCCAGAGCGAGGAACGCCAGGTCACGGCGTTGGTGTAGGTCTCGCGGGGGACGATCTCCGCTCCAAGTGCCGTTCGCGCTGGCTGCAGAAAGCTCCGTGCGAGCCCGCTCGCGCTCACTACACCGAAAATGGGCCACACTCTTCCCGCAAGAAACACGTCGGCACGAAGCGTAAGAACGAGGAGTGCCACGCCGCACGCGACCTGTATTCCGATCGAGATCAACGAGAGCGTTTTTCGATTGTGACGGTCGGCGACGTGTCCGGCGTATAGCGCGGCGGCAATGAAAGGCAGCGCTTCCGCCAATCCGACCAGCCCGAGGGACAGCGGGTCCTTGGTGAGCGCGTACACCTGCCAAGCGACCACCGTCGCCTGGATCTGCGTTCCGAGTGTAAGAGCGACCGTGCTCGCAACGTACCAGAGGAAATTTGGATTGCGCAGAGAGACGTACGGATCGTGTCGATCCGCCGCGGGCACAATTGGAGCGGGCGAGTCCGGGTTGCTGGTCATTTCCGAAGCAGTGAAACTACGACATTCGCCCAGTGGCGCGCCGAAACCGCGCACGTTCTATTTGACTCGATGCCCCAACCGGAGGATGAATTGGCGCAAGCCGTAAGAGCGACGAAGCCCGAGCAAACCGAGTTCCTTCCGTATTACGGCAAGTACATCGATCGGGTGGGCAAAGGCGACATCATCGAAACCTTGTCGCAGCAAATGAAGGAGACTCAATCTCTGCTGCGGAGCATAGCGCCCGCTATGGGTACCCACCGGTACGCGCCCGACAAGTGGACCATCAATGAAGTGATCGGGCACGTGATCGACGCGGAGCGAATATTCACCACGCGCGCGCTGCGCTTTGCGCGTCGTGACGAGCAGCCACTCCCTGGATTCGAGCAGGATGACTACGTGCGGGCCGCAAGATCCGACGCGTATTCTCTCGCCGAACTCGCATCAGAGCTCGATGTCTTGCGGCAAGCGACGATATTTTTCTTCAGGCATCTCGACGAAGAGGCGTGGATGCGACGGGGAGTCGCAAGCGGAGCCGAGGTCACGGTTAGAGCGCTCGCCTACATCATCGCCGGTCACGAGCTGCACCACCGCCAGCTGCTTCGGACGCGTTACCTCGTCGACGCCTGAGCCTGCGCGACTACGCTACGAGCGCAGCGTGCTTGTGCCAGTCGATGGCGCTCAGCGCCTCTGCCACTAGAGGATCGAAATGACTGCCACTCCCGCGTTTGATCTCGGCAAGCGTTTCCTCAATGGTCCAGGCGAGGCGGTACGGTCGGTCGTGCGTCAGTGCGTCCAGGAAATCCGCCACTGCAACAATGCGCGCTTCGAGGGGAATGCGCTGGCCAGACGTGCGATGCGGGTATCCGGAACCGTCCCACCACTCGTGATGGCTCAGAGCAATCCGCTGTGACATTCGCACGAGCTCTGACCTGCCGTTCGAGAGCATGCGCGCACCGATCACGGTGTGCGCTTTCATGATCTCGAATTCCTCACCGGTGAGCGGACCAGCCTTTAGAAGAATGTTGTCGGGGATTCCGACTTTTCCAATGTCATGAAGCGGCGCGCCTCTTCCGATCAGATGCACCGTAGCAGGAGGAAGTCCGATTGCTTCTGCGAGCATCGCCGAAACAGTGCCGACGCGCTTCGTGTGTTCTCCCGTATCATCGTCGCGGAACTCGACGGCTGCCGCGAGTCGCTCCAACACTTCCAGCTGCGATTGCTCGAGCTCGCGTGTTCGCTCGGCCACTCTTTGCTCCAGCTCTGAGTTCTGGCTCTTCAAGGTCTGATGAAGGAACTTCGTCTCGAGGAGATTTCTGATTCGCAGCAAAACTTCCGCTGAATCGAAGGGCTTGCCGACAAAGTCTTTGGCGCCGAGTGCGAGAGCGCGCCGTTTGGTCTCAGTGCCGTGATCCGCGGTCAGCATGATGACGGCCAGATCCTGCCCACCCCGTTCCGGCGCAAGAAGCTCTGACAAGACCTCGAAACCATCCTTCCCACGCATGTGAAGGTCGAGCAAGACAAGGTCGGGCTTGAACTGGGCCTGAATCGTCGGAACGTCTTCCGGGTTCGTGGTAGACGCGATGTGATCGTAACCCGCGCGCTCGAGGATTCGCGCCAGAAGACGGATGTTCTGCTCCTGGTCGTCGACGATGAGAATCCGCGCCGGATGGCCGTCGTTCGCAGCGCTCGCCTGAATCACGTTAAGCCGATTTGGTCGAAGGCTTCGCCAAAACTGCTCTCACTGTTGCGCACAGCGATTCCGCGGTAAACGGCTTTTGCAGAAATTCCGATTCCGAGGCACGGATGCCCCGGCGCAGGATCTCGTTATCGGTGTACCCAGACATGAATAGCACCCGGATGCCTGGGCTTAGCTCGTGGAGCTCGTCGACCATCCCGCGACCGCCGAGCGTGGGCATCTCCACATCGGTGACGACGAGATCGATCTCACCGACTTCCTCCGCCGCGATTCGCAGCGCCATTGCGCCATCAGAGGCCTCGAGCACTCGATATCCGGCCTGCGATAGGACCCGCTTTCCAAGTTTCCGAAGAGCTTTCTCGTCATCGACGAGGAGGATCGTTTCCCTTCCCGTCGGCGCCCCGTGTTTGAGTTGCCTAATGGCTGCCGACTTGGCGTCCTCATCCCCACGGTTGGCGATTTCGGCCGCCGTCTCTTTCATGGGCGATCCGGGAAGCGGCACGGCAACGCCGCGGTCGAGACCAGTTGGCTGTGGCAGCGTCCGTCGGCTGGTCAGAAGCAGCTTTTTCGTGAGCGCTTCCGCCCGCTCAGCCGCCATTCTGATGTCGACGGCCTCAGCGCTCGACATTTTTGCATCTTTCAGACTCGCCTCGATCAGATCGGCGTTCATGCGGACGACCGTGAGCAGGTTGTTGAGCTCGTGCGCCGCTTTTCCCGCCAGCTCCGCGAACATATGAAGCTCCTGCGTCCTTAACGCAAGCATCTCCTCGGGTGAGCCGCCAGTGCTGAGGTCCTCGATTGCGAGAAGAACCTTACGGTCGCCTGGCTCGGCCGACGGTACGAGGCGGGCGCTCAGCCAGAGAGTGGACTTCCCGCCCTGCTTCTCGTCGTGGATAAGCTCGAAATGATCGGACTGTGGCTCGCCGTCTACTACCGCTTCGAGCATTGAGCGCAGCTTGTCGTCCCAGCTCCTTCCACCAAGCTCATAGACTTTGTGACCCGCACATTCTTCCGGGGCAAGTTTGAACATCGCGTAAAACGCTTTGTTCGCCGCACGGACGGTGAGGTCCGGGTCGAGGATGAGCAGGGCTTCGTGCGGTGAACCAGTGCTGATCATGAGCGTTTGGTGGATCGCTTCGTGGAGGAATCGGAGTCCTGCCCAATTATGACGATTCCCACGTGCTCGGCGTATCGGACCGTTTGGCATAGCCACTGCCATGAGTAAGTGGCGGGGCGGCACGCAACACCCAACCAGGAGAATCAATGGCAGACTTTACCAAGAAGTCGATCGCCGACATGGCGCAGGACAAGCCGGATATCAACTTCGGCACCTCGGGCAGTATGCACGAAATCGACTGGCCGATGGAGGACGAATACTGGCGGGCCAACTACCATACGCGTCCCTACGCGCAAGCCGATCGCGGCTACGAGCATTATCGAAGTGCCTATAGATACGGAGCGGAGTCCGCGGGTCGCTTCGCTGGAAGTGATTGGGACTCCGTTGAACCCCATCTGAAAAATGGATGGTCGGCGTACCGCGCTGACGCCAAAGGCGCGTGGCATGACATCAAAGAGGCGGTCCGAGATGGGTGGAATCGAGTCACAATTCGATCCTGACCTGAGGATCGGGGCATCGGTTTTACGCTCTCGGTCCCGTGTCCTAAACGCAAAAGCCCGCCTCTCGAGAGGCGGGCTTTCTGCGTTTTGAACGTCGAGGCTAAGCCGGCTCTTCGATGAACGAATCCGGAGGCGTCGGAATCGGATCCGACATGTTGTAATCGTCAGACTCCATCGGGATGACCTTGGACGGCGTCTCGGGCCGCGGCGGCTGCTCCTCCGGAATTGCTGTCACTGCCAGAACGATGCGGCGGTGAATCGGATCGACCTCGAGAACTCTGAGATCGAGGTTCATCGTTTCGTAGACGATGTCGGCGGGGCTGTTAACCGGCTGGCCGAAATTGAGCTGGCTCACGGGAACGAAGCCCTCGATGTCGTTGCCGATATCGACAACAACGCCCTTGTCCATCAGGCGCACGACCTTTCCGCGCAGCTCGGTGCCGACCGGATAGGTCTCACCAATGCGCAGCCACGGATCCTCGGTCGCCTGCTTGAGGCCGAGCGAAATGCGCTTGTTCTCGGCATCGACATTCAAAATCACGACATCGACTGCATCGCCCTTCTTCACGACTTCGGACGGATGCTGGACGCGCTTCGTCCAGGACATGTCGGAGATGTGAATCAGACCGTCGATGCCGGGCTCGATCTCGACGAAGGCACCAAAGCTGGTGAGATTCCGAACCTTCCCATTGAGACGAGTACCGACCGGATACTTCTCCGGCAGCATCATCCACGGATCCTGCTCAGTCTGCTTCATGCCGAGCGAGATTTTTTCCTCGTTCGGATCGACCTTGAGCACGACTGCTTCGATCGCTTCACCGATCGACACCAGCTTCGATGGGTGACGGACGTTGCGCGTCCAGCTCATCTCGCTGATGTGAACGAGTCCTTCGATGCCCGGCTCGAGCTCGATGAATGCGCCGTAGTTGGTGATCGAAACCACCTTTCCGCTGACGCGGGTGCCGACCGGATACTTCTCGGCGACATCCTTCCACGGATAGCTCTGGAGTTGCTTGAGTCCGAGCGAGATGCGCTCGCGATCCCAATCGATGTCGAGAACTTTGACTTCCAGCTCCTGACCGATGTGAACCATTTCGGACGGATGCTGAATGCGTCCGTACGACATGTCGGTGATGTGCAGCAATCCGTCGACACCACCGAGGTCGATGAATGCACCGAAGTCGGTAATGTTCTTGACGATGCCTTTTCGCACCTGATCCTTCTGCAGCTCCTTCATCAGCTTCTCGCGCTTGCCTGCTCTCTCCTGCTCGAGGATGACGCGACGCGAGACGACGATGTTGCGGCGGCGCTTATTGAGCTTGATGATCTTGAAATCGAAGGTCTGGCCAAGCAGCTCGTCGACGTTCGGAACGCGACGGAGCGCGATCTGCGATCCCGGAAGGAACGCGTCGACTCCCATGAGATCGACGACCACTCCGCCCTTGATCTTCTTGATCAAAGTGCCGCGCACAGGCTCGTCGTTCTCGTAGGCAACGCGAATGCGCTCCCACACACGCATGAAGTCGGCTTTCTTCTTCGACAGCACGACGGAACCTTCCTGGTCCTCGAGGTGCTCGAGCAGAACTTCGACTTCGTCTCCCGCCTTGAGGTCGGGAAGATCTTTGAATTCTTCGAGTGGAATCGTCCCTTCGGACTTAAAGCCGATGTCGAGGACGACCATGTTGTCGCGGATATCGAGCACACGGGATTTGACGATCTCGCCTTCTTCGATCGAGGCCATCGTCCCGTTGTACATCTCCATCATTGTCTCGAGCTCGTCCTGCGAGTAATCGTCCTCGTCGTAGAGCTCGGGCCGCAGGTTGGCAAGCGGACGCAGCTGCGCCTTCTGCAGATCGCGCTTCTCGCGCGCTGTCAGCGTCGTGCCGGTTTGAGTGGTGGTGCCGTTAGGTGAGTCTATCATGTTGCTGGTTAAAGGGTTGAATACGTTCGAGTCAAGCCTTTAAATGTAGACGGTTCGGCGGGACGGGTCAACGCGGGAAAGCTCGGCCAGTCGGGATCTTTGCGCTTGAGTGGGCATCTACAAAACTGAAGCAGGGAGCGGCAAGCTTTGCAGCCGTAGCTCTTGGCTTCAATACTCGCATTCCCGGTCCCGCTTCGACTGGCCACTCTGAGGAAGGTGGATTCGGATAAGGCGGATTGCGCTAATCAAATGGCATCGCTCAGTGTGGCGTGAGAGCGCATTTTGCCCAAGCCGGGATTTTTTTGGGAACCGCAACGGAACACTACCCGCTGCCCGCCGATCGCTACCCGCGACGCGCTACTCGCTTAAAACCCCCGCGGTCATAGGTTCTCAGCATAGGACGCGGAGTCTTGAGCGAGTTGCGGTCAGCCGGCCGCGATTCGCCGGCAGCGTGTAGTGTTCAGTTGACCTTGCAGTTCCGCTGGCTCGGAGTGCCAAGAGGCGCCCTCAATGCAAATAACAAAAAAATCCCAGCCCGGTCGCAAGGATCTACAACGCCAACGCGATCGATCCGATTGATTCTGGTCAATCCGCCTTATCCGAAGAACTTCCCGTCAGAGTGCCCAGCCGAAGCGCGAAAGAGAATGCGAGTATGCGAGCCAAAAGCTACGGCTGCAACGCTTGCCGCTCCCTGCTTCAGTTTTGTGGATGCCAGCTGGGAGAAGCAATCTCTAAGTCGCGCCCGAAGCAGTCTCTAAGTCGCGCCCATTTCGCGCCTGGAGAATCAGCTCGATTACTTGAGACCCTTCGTGAGTAGCAGGATAAGCTCCTCGTCGCTCAGCCCGTCGAGCGCGCCAACTGGAAGCTCCATCGATACCTCGCTTCCATCCTCAGCTTTGAACGCAACGGTAATGCTGGCTGCTTTTTTTCTACGGTCGGGAATGCCGCCAGGAGGGATCGCTTCAAAAGCGCTCCAGTCCACCCCGGATCGGTCGGTAAAACGGCGCATCGCGATTTCCTCCAGGTCGCTCCAATAACAAAGCAACGACCAGACCACGGATCAGCTCACGTACGATCTTTCGAGAGCGCGACGATCTGCTCGACCTGTTCAGCCTGGGTGAGAGCCGTTGTGTCTATGGTGATGGCGTCGGACGCGGGAACGGTTTGCCGGGCGTCGCGGGCATCGCGCTCTTTGATGCGTATAGTCTCGTCGTCCAGTAATTGTTCCGATGTCGGAGTGCCGCGCTGGCGGAGGCGCCGAGCCGCGCGCTCACGTGAATCGGCGACAAGAAAAATCTTGAGATCGGCCTCAGGGAAAACGACGGTGCCCATGTCCCGTCCATCGACAACGACGTTCGCGGACGACGCGGCCGCTCGAACCATCGTGTTGACCCAATCGCGAACGCGTGGCATTTGCGCCACTCTGGATACCTGTCGCGTCACCTCGAGACCGCGAATCTCCTCTTCGATCGCCTTGCCGTCGAGGACCGGATAGAAGGACGTACGAGCTGCTCGCAGCTCCACCTGCGACGCAGCGCCGAGCACAAAGTCTTGCGTCCAATGCGACGCGTCAGCCGCGCGTCGGAGTGCGGCCGCCGTCGCCGCGCGATAAAGCGAGCCGGAGTCAATGTGCAGAAATCCCAGACGCTCGGCCACCATCTGAGCGGTCGATGATTTTCCGGAGGCGGCCGGTCCATCGATCGCGATAACCGATGTCATCCGCTTCATACGGTGACTTTCCTGAGATCGTCCCAGAATTGGGGGTAAGACACTGCGACGCAACCGGGATCGAGGATGGTTATTCGATTGCCCGATGCGGCGGACAGAACGCCGAAGGCCATAGCAATGCGATGGTCGCCGCGCGAATCGACCACTCCGGAGAATTCGCGCGGAGCGACGTGCACGCGAAGTCCATCGGGAAGCTCCTCCGCGTCGGCACCGACCGCTCGCAGGTTCTGGACGACGGCGCTAATCCTGTCGCTTTCCTTGACCCTGAGCTCCTCTGCTCCACTCACTTCGAGCTCCGCGCCCGCGCCGGCTGCAACGCACGCGAGCAACGGAAGCTCGTCGATCAGCGCCGGAACCTGGGTCGCCGTAATCCGCAGACTACCGAGTTGCGCCGGCTTGACAATCAGGGTCCCGACCTCTTCGCCGCCAGCGCGGGTTTCCCCCTGAACTGCGATGTTCGCTCCCATCTGTCGCATCGCCTCGACAAATCCGTTCCGCGTGGGATTCAGGCAGACGTCGGTAAGCTCGAGCTCGCCGTCCGATGCGAGCGAGGCCAGCGCAATGAAAAAAGCAGCGGATGATGGATCCGCGGGGACTGCAATATTCACAGGAGCCAGGCGCGGTGCCGGCCGCAAACACACCTGGTTACGGTCGTTCTCTACATCAACGCCCATCGCCCGCAGCATTCGCTCGGTGTGATCCCGCGACGGGCTGCTCTCGGTAACTCGAACCTCCACTCCCGAGACGAGCCCCGCGAGCAAAATTGCGCTCTTGACCTGGGCGCTCGCCGAGCGTGTGTCCCAATCGATGCTGCGCAAGTCCGCGCCGTGCACGGTCATCGGTAGTCCGTCGCCGCGTTCGAAATCGAACCGAGCGCCCATGTAGCTCAATGGCTCAGCGACGCGCTTCATAGGCCGCCGGCTGAGACTGGCATCGCCCACGAACCGCGCCGAAAATGGATGCCCCGCGACTACGCCCGCGAGCAGACGCGTGCTCGTGCCACTGTTGCCACAGTCGATGGCGGTTGACGGCGCACGCAATCGCCGAAGCCCGGCGCCGGCGAGACTCATGTCAGCGGAAAGCTCGGGGATTGCGGCGCCGAGAGACCTCAATGCTCCCGCGGTCGATCGGACATCTTCCGAGTCGAGGATTCCGGTAACCCGGGATTCGCCGTCAGCCAGGGAGCCGAGAATAAGCGCGCGGTGCGAGATGGATTTGTCGCCCGGCACCCTTACCGCGCCGGTAACCTTCAGCGAAGCCAAGATTCCAGCGCCGTCGCGGCGTCGGTTTTTTCGTCCCTGTATTTCACAATCACTGGAGTCTGCAACGAGATCGCCTGCTCGCGACCCCAGGCAGCTGCTACCTGACGCGCACCCGGAACAACGACTGCGTTTTCGGGAATTTCCAGCGGTCGATCACGATCACCGCGGTAAACTCTCTCGCGAACGAGATCGTAGACTGGAGTTCCGCGCGTCAGGATTACCCCCGCGCCAATGACAGCACCCGCTCTCACCACCGTGCCTTCGTAGATGCCGGAGTTCCCACCGACTATCACGTCGTCCTCGACGATCACTGGTGCCGCGTTCACCGGCTCCAGCACTCCGCCGATCTGAGATGCCGCGCTCAGGTGAACTCGCTCGCCCAGTTGCGCGCACGATCCCACGAGAGCGTGCGAATCGACCATGGTTCCCGCACCGACGTAGGCTCCAACGTTTATGTACATGGGTGGCATGCAGACCACCCCCTTGGCGACGTGCGCGCCACGTCGAATGGTCGAGCCACCGGGAACGACGCGAATACCGTCTTCAAGGCTAAGAGCCCGCGGAGGATAAGTATCCTTGTCGAAGAAGGAAAAGCCTGCGGAGCCGCTGGAAGGGCGAATCGACATGTCCGCCATTGCCCCGACGCGAAACCCGAGCAGGATTCCCCTCTTGACCCAGGGAACTGCGTTCCAGGCGCCGTTGGCAGAGTCTTTCTCCGCTGCTCTCACCTCGCCGCGCTCGAGCGCGTCGAGTAGACGTTCGACGATCTTGCGTGCTTCCGCGGGCAGCGATGATCCGGAGGGAATCGCGGCCAGATCGTTCAATCGATTTTCTAATTCGCGTATCGCGGCGTCGCTCACGCAGTAAGAGCTCCTACAGAGACGAGCGCTGCGTGCACCGTCGGCGCAAATTTTTCCGCCAGGGGCACCAATGGCAGCCGCACTACGTTCGCCATCTTGCCCATCATTGCGAGAGCGGCCTTCGCTGGAATTGGGTTCGACTCGACAAAAGCAGCAGCCGTCCACGGAGCCAGCCGATGATGGATGCGTCGCGCGGCTACAAAGTCTCCAGCGGCACAAAGCTCCGTGAGCTGGGCCACAAGCCCGGGGGCGGCATTGGAGGTGACGGAGACAACGCCGTTTCCGCCATCGGCCATCACCTGGAGCGTGATCGGATCGTCGCCCGACAGGACACTGAAGCGCGCGGGACGATGACGGATTATCTCGCTTATCTGCGCCAGATTTCCGGATGCCTCTTTCACCGCGACGATGTTCTCATGCTCCGCGAGCTCGAGCGTCGTCGCAGCTTCAATGTTGCTCGCCGTGCGGCCGGGCACGTTGTACACGACGATCGGAATCGCCACGGCATCCGCGATCGCGCGAAAGTGAGCGACGATTCCGCGCTGTGGTGGTTTGTTGTACATCGGCGACGCGTGGAGCAGATGCGTGGCACCCGCAGACTCCATCTCTCGCGAAAGCGCGATTGCTTTCTCCGTATCGTTCGACGCGGCGCCAGCGACGACAGGCACCCGCCCGGCGGTCTGTTCCACGGTGATCTCGACGACCCGGCGGTGCTCTTGAACTGACATCGTCGCGGCTTCGCCCGTCGACCCGCAAGGCACGACGAAATGAACTCCACTTTCGATCTGCCAATCGACAAACGAGCGGAGCGACCGCTCGTCGATCTCGCCGGTCGGGCTGAATGGGGTGACGAGCGCGGTTCCGCAGCCCGCCAGCAGCTTTGCGTCCATGCGTTAAATGTACGCGGCTTTCTACCTGCGGGGCGGAAGATTGAGCACGTCTCGCATAGTGTAAACTCCCTTCTTGTCGATCAACCACGCCGCAGCGGTCAGCGCTCCTTCTGCAAATACTCTGCGGTCTCGCGCCATGTGTGAAATCGTCAACTGCTCGAAGGTCCCGTCGAAGATAAGCTCGTGGGTGCCTGGAACCGATCCCGTTCTGATGCTCGTCGTTGGAATCGGCCTATCCAGACCATCGCTTGCCGCCTTGGCGATCGCGATTGCTGTTCCCGACGGCGCATCTTTCTTCTTCGTGTGGTGTGTCTCGACGATGTGCGCGTCGAACTCTTCCAATGGGCGCATCAACGTTCCCGCGTAGCGCGCGAGCTCGATCAAAACGTTCACCCCGAGCGAAAAGTTCGGAGACCAGAGAAGCGGCGTATCGGCCTCCAGCGCGAAGGTCGTTATCTCGGTAAGCTCGTCGTACCAACCCGTCGTCCCTACCACGATCGGCACTCCCGCCCGGAGCGTGGCCTTGATGTTGGCCACTGCCGCACCGGGCTCCGTGAACTCAACAGCGACCTCTGCGTCACCGAGCGTACTCCTGGTCAGGCCGCGACCCT
Source organism: Gemmatimonadaceae bacterium (assembly GCA_050733435.1). Taxonomy (GTDB): domain Bacteria; phylum Gemmatimonadota; class Gemmatimonadetes; order Gemmatimonadales; family Gemmatimonadaceae; genus UBA4720. The sequence goes on from JBOHTB010000031.1 coordinate 15,843, forward strand.
TGGCGCTCTCACGCTCGCCAATGAAGGCCGCGACGTTCCAGCCTTTCGCAACGGCCAGATCGCGAATTGCCTGGCCCATTTTGCCATCACCGATAATCGCAACGCTGTGTGCCATCATCTCTTTCCGCCAAAGAAAACCTCGTGCAGACGTTCCATCGCCGGATTGAGCTGATCACCGTCGACTATGATCGTCAGATTTATTCCTGTCGCGCTCAATGACATCATGTGCACCTTGATTCCATTCAGAGCGCCGATCGCCCGACCCATGGCCGCACTGTCTTCGCTGATCGCCGCACCCACGACGGCGACGATTGCGCGATCGCGTTCGACAGCCACGTCACCCAGAGAAGAGAGATCGACAACCAGCGATTCGAGACCAGAGGAGTCGTCGACGGTCACCGATACCGAAACCTCAGACGTAGCCACGACGTCCACCGAGACGCCATTCTTCTCGAAAATCTCGAACACGCGGCGGAGGAACCCGCGTGCGAAAAGCATTTTCGCCGCGCCAACTCTGACGAGCGAAACGCCGGACTTACCCGCGATCGCACTCACCGCGCGCCGCGGCGCGTCGAACGTTATGCGCGTTCCCTTCCCTTCGGGACGGCGAGAATTGTAAACGAACACCGGAATTCCGAGGCGAACCGCAGGCGCGATGGTATTCGGATGGAGCACCTTCGCGCCAAAGGACGCGAGCTCCGATGCTTCGTCGAACCTTATCTGTTCTATCAGCTGCGAGCCCTTCACCACCCTCGGATCAGCGGTCAACATGCCATCGACGTCGGTCCAGATTTCGATTGCCTCTGCGTGAAGCGCGGCGCCGAGGAGCGAGGCGCTGTAATCGGAGCCACCGCGGCCAAGGGTCGTCGTGATTCCGCTCTGGGTGCGACCGATAAACCCGCCGAGCACAGGTACTTTTCCGTCACGAAGAAGCGGCTGTACGATGTCTCGCGCATTCTCAGCGATGGCTTCCGTCTGTGGCTCTGCGGTCATGAAGTTCTGATCCGTCACGAATACATCCCGCGCGTCGACGTGCTCGGCTGGAATTCCTCGAAGCTTGAAGAACGCCGCGACGAGATGCGACGACAACTGCTCACCAAACGCCGCGATCGCATCGAAGCTTCTCGGAGTCGCATGCCCTAGAATCGACAGAGCTTCGGCCAGACTCGCCAGCTCGTCGAAGCTCGCGCTCATTTCTGATGCGACATCCGAAGCCTCAGCCGAGGTCCCGAGAAGCTTTTCGCATTGGTCAAAGTGTCGCTCTCGAAGCGTCTCGACGCCGCGCAAGGCGCCTATGAGGTGCCCCTTCGCTGACTGCTCGCCGATGGCGAGCAAAGAGTTCGTCGCCCCACCAAGGGCGGAGACAACTACGGCGGGTTGACGATTGAGTCTTCCCTTCACGATTGCGGCAGCGCGCTCGATCGCGTCCGCATCGCCCACGGATGTCCCACCAAATTTTACGACGATCACGCGGTATCGAGCGCGCCGTTCGCGGCCAACAGCTCTGCGTTCAGAACAGATCCGCCGGCGGCTCCGCGGATTGTATTGTGGCCGAGAGCGACCATGCGGAGATCGAGAACGGAGTCGCGGCGCACGCGGCCGACTGTCACAGTCATCCCGCCACCGGCAGACACATCGCGCTTCGGCTGCGGCCTGTCGGGAAGCTCACTCACAACCAGCGGGTGCTCGGGCCGCGTCGGCAGGCTCGCCGTCTGCGGATATCCTTTCCACTCGCGCAGCGTTCGGACTGCGTCCTCCAGCGTCGGTTTCTCCTCGAATCCGATGGTCATGCAAATCGTATGGCCGTGTTCCACGGCGACACGGTTGGCGTGCGCACTCACCTTGAAAGACGCGTTGACGACTTCGCCGTCTTCGTATTTGCCCAGAAGCTTTAGCAGCTCACGCTCGAGTTTTGGCTCTTCGTCGGAGATGTAAGGAATGACGTTGCCGAGGATGTCGAGCGATGGCACGCCAGGGTATCCCGCGCCCGAAACGGCCTGCATCGTGGATAGAAAGAGCTGCTTGATGCCGTACCGTTCGTGCAGAGGCGCAAGCGCTACGGCCGCCACCGTTGCGGAGCAATTTGCATTGGTCACGATTGCACCGGGCCACGAACGATGTTGGCGCTGGCACTCGAGAAGCCCGAGGTGGCTTCCATTCACTTCCGGAATCACGAGCGGGACGTCCGGCTCCATCCGGAAATTTTTTGCATTGCTCAGCACGAACCTTCCCGCCTGCGCAAATGCCGCCTCTACTTCGCCGGCAACAGTCGCATCGAGGGCGGAAAACACGATTGGAGCGCTGACGCCGCTGGGATCGCACGCAATCACACGCCGGCCCATGATTGATTGGGGAGGCGATGCCCCCTCGAGCCAGTGAGTAACATCGCCGTATCGCTTCCCCGCGGATCGCTCGGACGCGGCGAGCTCTTTGAGCTCAAACCAGGGATGATCCACCAGAAGTCGGACGAACATCTGACCGACGGCGCCAGTCGCTCCCAACACGGCGACGGGCCACTTCGTCTTTCGGTTTCGCGGAAGCCTGTTGGTCATCGAGCCAGCACCGTCCTCGCGAGACGCTCGTAACTATCGACGCTCGCGCGCAACTCGTCGACATCGATGTATTCGTCTGGCGTGTGGGCAACATGGATCGATCCGGGACCGAACAGGAACGGCTCGCCCCAGCTCGATAGCAGAGGGATGTCCGACGTGTAGGCAACCGGCCCAGTCTGAAAGCCCGGAACGGTTGCAAACCGCTGCGCGGGAATGTGAGACCCGAATTCGACTTCGGCTCGGCCCTTGGCCCAATCCAGAACCATTTTTTTTATTGGCTCGACGTTGGTGACGAGCCGAAACATGATCTCCGCTTCAGCGTGCGCGGGAATAATGTTGGCCTCTGTCCCGCCCTTTATCGTCCCAATGTTCACGGTCGTCTCACCGAGAACTGGATCGGTTGGAAGCGGCAGCTTTCGTATAGTCGGCAATAGCTCGAGCAAGGGCTCGATCGCCGATTGGCCCAGGTGCGGGTACGCTGAATGAGCTTCTCGACCGCGAGTTCGAATCGTGGCGCGCAGTGATCCTTTGGCCCCGCTCGCCAGCTTGCTCTCAGTTGGCTCTCCGTTGATCAGAAAACGACTCTTCGTCCCAAGATTGTTCGCCGCGCGCGCTCCATCGGATCCCTTTTCCTCGCCGACGACGAATAGCAGGTCGACGTGTTTTTCGCCTTCGGCAACGAGCCGGTCCGCGGCCAGCATCATAGCTGCCGCGATTCCCTTCGCGTCGGAAGATCCCCGTCCAAAAAGCCGAGTTCCCTCGAGGCGGGGGGGCAGAAACGGCGGCACCGTGTCGAGGTGGGTGGAGAATGTGACTCCTCCGCCACCGCCTGAGCGCGACGCCCACACGTTTGCTCGACCGCGCGAAACCTCCTGGAGCGTGACATTCCATCCTCGAGCAACCAGCCAGCGCGAGACGAAGTCGACTGCACCCGACTCCTGTCCCGTTGTCGATTGCAAAGTCAGCAGCTCCGCGGCGAGCGACACTACATCCGTCATGCGGAGAACTTACCTCTCGCGGCGAGAGGTGTCAGGCCGTGCGGGAAGAGAAAAAAGCCTGACTCGCTGCAGGTATGAGCGTCGTCAACGTGACGGGCCAAGTTGGGTTGCGGCGGACCGGGCTGCGACGCCTGCGACACCTTGCGCGTGCTCAACGAACATTTGCTGGACGAGTCGGTTCGCTTCCTTGACGTAGGAGTCGTGGTCGCGCTCTCCGACTTCCCCGATGTGATGAAGCTCTTCGTTCCCCAGCATTCGCCCAGCTTCGCGAAAAGTTTTGAAAGTGTCCTCTGACTGACGAGCCATGACGATGTCTCCCACGAGCCGCACGAAATCGCTCTCGCGTGCAGCGTCCGCAAGATCACGCACGGCTCCGAGCGCGGCCCCAACGATTCCTTTCGCGTTTCCGTTGTCGGCACCGAGCTCCGATTGATAGTTCTCGAGCATGCGTTGATGCTCGCGCATGTGTGCAATGTGCCGCGAGCAAAGGTCGCGGAACCGGGCGTCGTCCGCTTGCTGCTCGTGGTCCTCGAGTGCTCGAAGAAATGTCCGATGCTGCATGACTGCATTGTTGATTTGGCTTTTTAGAAAATCACTTCCGCGATCCATGACGAGCTCCTGTTCGTTGCGACTGCCGCGATCTCTGGCGTTCGTTCTCACCGATATAAGGGAAGCGAAACTTGTGCCCGAAATCCCTTGCTTTGGGATCAGCAAAACACTAATTTTAGCTTCCCGAAGACGCGCCGAAGAGTCAGCGCGTAAGTTACGGCAGAGCAGGAGTTTACATTGGCCTCAATAAGGAGGAGCATCAAGGGGAGGCGGAAGGAAAAAAGAGTGGTCAAGCGAACGGTCAGAATCAAGCCCATGAACCCCACCGAAAAGTGCGGCAAGGGCACTACGGTAACCCAGCTCTTCCGAGTTGAAGAGCACCTCGATCAGGCCAAAGTGCACCACCTCGTTTTTTTCGACCGACACGGCTGGTATTGCGAGCACGGCAAACAGTGCGGTGTTGTGAAGGACGTGCAAAAATTCACGAAGCGCAGGATTTAGCGACTAACCACGGATGGATGAGAGCATGATTGCAAGACAGGAAGCCTACAGTGAAAAGACCGACGTATGGGCGAGACTTTCCGCCCCGGTCCCCTCCGGTGTTATCTCCTGGAGACAGGATGGAAAAGTGACCGCGCGCGACGGCAAGTACTTCGCCCGCTTCGTCGCTTATATCGAGGCCAATACGGTACGCGAACGGCTCGACTCGGTTGTGCCCGGCGAGTGGGATCTGACGCTCGACTTGCTCGCGCCGATCCAGGGCGAGGACGGCGAAGGCGCCCAATGCTCCTTCAAGGCGCGACTCCAGATCCTCGGCGTCATTCGAGAGGACGTCGGAACGGGCCGCGACTACAAGCAGGCGTCGACCGACGCCTTCAAGAGAGCGGCGGTGCGGTTCGGAATTGCCCACGAGCTGTACGCCTACGAACAGAATTGGGTGGAGATGGATGGCGACGGCAGATATGCAAAACCTTTCGAGGATCCACAGGCAGCATATATCAGACGTTACGGCCGACCGCTGTCGGCTACGGTTTTAGCAGGGACAGCCAGGACAGAAAGCGGTGCGGACTCAGTCGCTTCTTCGGCCGGAGTACCTCCATCGATGCTCACAGACATGGACATTGTCAGCTGCCCAAAGTGTGGAGGACGGATGTGGGACAACCGGCTGACGAAACGGAATCCGCGCGCGCCGGATTATAAATGCCAGAATCGTTCGTGCGATGGCGTGATCTGGCCGCCAAAGCCGGCTGTTGCCGCGCCGACGACGAACGAGCCAAAGGATGTCACGGCCGAAGCATCGGCGCTCGTAGGCGGAGAGGAAGAGCTTCCGTTCTAGCATCCACGGTGGCGGACTTCTATTTCGGGCTGCCGCGAAAATAAAAAGGGCGAGCAAAAGTGCTCGCCCTTTTTATTTGCTCGCGGGTTCATCTCCTCGTGCCGGGAGCGCCGTTCGGAGCCGCACGAGAATTCGCTCGCACGAAGGTGTCTGCAGTGCCCGAAGTCGTGTCTCCGTACTGGTAGATGTGCGCGGCGGCGTGGTTCAGTGCCCACGTCGGGGATGCAGCGAACGATTTCGGAGCTATCGCGCCGTACGCCTTGAGGAACGCGGTTGCGACTCGCGTCTGCGCGCTCGGCTTTCCATCCTCCAACGGGGTTTGGGCAGCGATCACCGTGACGCGATCGGGAATCGCCTGGACCTCTTTCGCGATCTCGGGCGCGCGGCTCAAGTCGTTGGCACGCAGCGGTCGCATGACGAAAGGAATCGCATACTGCTTGAACTGTGTTTCCATGCTCGCGTTCCACGCGGCCTGTTGGGGATCGGCCGGGTCGAGAAGCGAGACGATCGTCGCCGGATCGCCGGCGATCACGAAACCGTACATCTCCTCATCGTTCGGATACGGAATGAGCCACTTACCATTGTCGAGATGTGCGAGCGAGCCTCGCTCGAAGGGATTTGGTCGATCCCCGAAGCTCTTTGCCTCCTTCGCACTGTTGCTCAGGGCAACACGTTTTCCTTCTGCCTCGATGACTCTCTTGGCGATGGTCACGCGATCGCGGCCAAGTCCGCAGTGAACGTAGTAGCGACCCTTCCCCGTGCGTGCAATTTCGCGGAGCTTGTTCAGCGACGCCTCGTTGTCGCTAACCCATGGAAGCATGGGCGCCTGGATAAACTGGAGATTCAGCTTGCGGGCTTCGTCTCGCTCCGCACTGATGCCTTCGCGCTCGATGATGACGCCGGGATGCTGAAGTGAGATCACGGCCGTCACACCTTCTTTTTTGAGCCGCTCCATTGTTGCGTCGTCGGGATACGCACCGAAAATGAATTGAGCACCGCCAGCGATGCTGTAGCTTCCCCCGTTGCCGCCGCCCGCGACTCCCGCAAGGAGTCTCTGCGGGTCCGACCATTCCCACGCCGTGGCCACTGCGAGCAGAGTGAAAACCGCGGCAATTCCCCAACGCGTGTTCCGGCTTCTCGCTCTGAACATTATCCCGACGATCCAGCGCGTCACGACGAGCGAAAGAACCAGATAGAGCAAAATCACCACGATGAGAACGTGGTCCTGTGAGCTTTGCTCCCAGCCAGCTCGCCCCATGCCTTGTGTTAAGAATCGAACCGGTCCTACCAGCACGATCGTTCCGAGCACCAGGCCGACCAACAGCCACATGTAGAAAAATGTGCCCAGAGCCGTACCGGCTCCCGGCCTTGCTCGCGCCGACGCATCACCTGACACGGTCGCATCACCTCTCAATTTTGCTTGGTTGGTCCGACTGACGTTCCGAGTCAGTCCTTCTTCTTTGGAATAAGCAAACACCCAGCCAACGGATCGACGGACACCGACAAGGGCGTGTCCGGAAGGACCTCTCCGTCGGCCTGGGCGACCATCGGTGGCACGGTCTCAATGTGGAACTCCCGACCTGACCGATAAAACAGGCAGGGGTCGGCACTAAAGTCCTTCCTTAACATCCGCCAGAGGATTCGGAGCGAGTCGCACAGCGTATCCGGGGAGAATACGCAGGCGTTGAGGAGCCCATCGTCGTGCACGATCCCGTCACCGAACGCAACCAGGTCGTTGAGAACAGCGCCGAAGTTCGCCACCAGGATCGCCGATGCGCGCTGTTCATAGAGAGCACCGTCCACGGTTAGCCGAAGGTCGAATTTCTGATTTCGGAGGACGGCTTTGAATCCTCCAACGACATAAGCCATGAATCCGAAGCGCTTCTTCAGTTTGGCGGGGGCCTCCATCATCATCGTTGCGTCCAGACCGACTCCAACCCCGATCGCGAACCTGCGACCGTCACCAAGCCTACCCAGATCCAGCGTAGCTTCGTCACCACGCAGGAGTAGCGGAACAGCGCGGGCGGGGCTGAGCGGGATTCGGAGGGTTCGCGCTACAACGTTCGCCGTGCCGCCGGCCAGAACGCCTACCGGTACCCCCTGATGCGCCAATGCGCCGAGGACCTCCATTACGGTTCCGTCGCCGCCCAGGGTGAACACGGCGTCGTACTTATGCCCGTGAGCCTTTGCCAATGCCGCCGCGTGCAAAGGCGCTTCGGTCGGCATTGCATCACAAAGAACTCCCGCATCGGCGAAAGCTTTTTTTGCGCGTCCCTGAATCCGCGCTCCGCGCCTCGAAGCCGGATTGATGATGAGAAGGACGCGCTCGATTCGATGCGGCGCGAATCTCATCGCCGTCGCCGCGCTCACGCCGCGTCCAACACTTTCCGAACCTGCGCCGCCAGGTTCTCCGCGGTGAACGGCTTCTGAATGAACGAGGTGTTCGGATCGTGGAGGCCGCGACGAAGAATCTCATCGTTGGTATAACCAGACATGTAGAGAACGCGGACCATGGGGCGGATGCTCTGCAGCGCTTCAACCAGCTCTCGACCGCTCATCGCCGGCATGACGATGTCGGTCAACACGAGATCCACGTCTTTCCCTGGATCGGACGCAAGGTGCAGCGCGTCTCGGCCGTGTTCCGCTGCGATCACCGAATATCCGCGTGATCTAAGAACTCTCTCCACGAGTTGCCGTACCGCGCTGTCGTCCTCGACGAGCAGGATGGTTTCGGTGCCGAGGGGCGGAGACAGGTCGTCCTTTTCCGCTGGCTTAGCAAGAGCACATCCATCCGTGCGCGGAAAATAGACCTTGAATGTCGTTCCCGCCTGCGGCGCACTCGTTACCGATATAGCTCCGCCTGACTGGTTCACAATGCCGTAGACCGTGGACAAGCCAAGTCCCGTCCCCCGCCCGTGAGTCTTGGTAGTAAAAAACGGTTCGAAAATCCTGGCCTGCGTGGCCTGATCCATTCCCACTCCGGTGTCGGAGACGTTCAACGTTACATAGTCGCCCGCATTCAGATGGGCAGTCGCAATGTCGCGCTCGTGGTGTACGGTATTGTTCGCCGTTTTGAAAGTCAGCACACCGCCGGACGGCATCGCGTCTCGAGCGTTCAGTGCAAGATTCATGAGTATTTGCTGAAGTTGCCCGGGGTCTGCGCTCACGAATCCCAGCTCGTCTCCGTGCTCAATACGAATCTGGATGTCTTCTCCGATCAGGCGTCGGAGCATGGGCTCGACTTCGTCCAGAGTGCGATTGAGGTCGACCACGCGCGGCTGGAGGAGCTGCTTGCGGCTGAATGCGAGAAGCTGCTGTGTCAGGCCCGCCGCCCGGTCGGCCGCCTTTTTGATCTCTTCGAGATCGTCCTGCTGGTCGCTCTCGAGGTTCGATGCGCCGAGCAGGAAATCAATGCGCCCCGATATCACCGTGAGAAGATTGTTGAAGTCGTGAGCAACTCCACCTGCGAGCTGGCCGACCGATTCCATCTTCTGTGCCTGGCGCAGGTCGCTCTCCAGGGCCACGTGCTCCGTGACGTCGCGGAGGTTGACGAGAAGTCCCTCTACTCCGGCTACGTCCGAAAGATTGCTCACCGAAAGCTCCATGATCCGCCACGAACCGTTTCGATGCCGATAGCGCGCCTGTCCAAACAGAGTGGTTCCGGTAGCGGTCTGCACATCGCGAATTAGCTCCCGCACACCCGGCCAGTCGGCGGGATGGATCATGTCCTGGGCGGTGAGCGCGAGTAGCTCTTCCTCGCTGTAGCCCAACACCCGCGCCATTGCCGGACTCACGTAGCTCCGCGGACCATCCGCGCGGGAGATGATTATTACGTCGTCGACGTTCTCGATGATTGCACGAAACCGCATCTCGCTGAGCGTCATCGCTTCTTCGCGCTTTTGCAGAGTCTCGGCCATCGCGTTCAGGCTCGTTCCAAGCACTCCAATTTCGTCGGTGTCGGAGGCGAGCGCCGACCGATGAGACAGGTCTCCCTTCGACAGCAACAGCGAGTCGCGCACCACTTTCCGGATTGGCGTGATGATGCGACTTGCCTGCGTCCAGGCCAGCATTATTGCGAGCGCCAACGCAATCGCGCCGAAGCCGAGCGCACGCCAAAAATCCGCGCGCTCTTTGGCGAATGCCAGAAACTGAGGCGACGCGACATGGACGATCCACGGTACGTGTCTCGCCGTGACATAACCGGAAAACACGTCGCCCGCGTCGAGATCCTTGACGGTGGCGATACCCTCACGGCGGCCGCTCGACGAGTTGAAGAGCGCCGAGCCGGCCACGCTTCTTCCGAGCCAGCGCGACGGGTTTCTGGACCTGAGGATTACCGTGCCCGCGGAATCGGTGATTGTTGCAATCGAGGCCCCGGGATGTGAACCGCGCATCAGTTCCCGCTGCAGGCGATCGACGGTCATGAAGCCGATCATCCGAATGCCCAGCGAGCTGTCCGTATGGGCCACTGCGATTGCGCTCGGGCCCTCGGTACCGAACAGCGGTGCCGGTGCGTGGATGTCGAAATCGAGCGCCGTGTCCAGAGCTTCGGAAACGGGCGCAATCGCTTTTCTGCGACCATTCAAAAGCGTGTCGGAAGTGCCGATTAAGCGGCCATCGAGAGTTGTTACGGCGAAATGAGCAAAACCGGCGGGAAGCTCGGTAAGAACGTCTCGCAGGAGCTTGTCGTTCCGGAGCGAGTCGCGCGGACTCGGACTCACCGAGTGAGCAAGTGTGAGGATCAGCGTTTCGATGGCGCCAAAGCGACTGTCGATTCTGTCGGCGAGCGCGTGCGCATCGCCCAACGCGCTCTGCTCGGCGGAGAGTCGCTGGTTGAACCGATTCTGCTGCGCCACGACTGTGATGAGGAAGACGAAGGGCGCCACCGCGGCAAGCACGAGGGCTACGAGCCGCGGCCTCAGGCCAAACGAGATGACGCGCTTTCGCTGCGGCTGGCCGCTCACTGTATGCTCGGGGCGGGGATCGAACCCGCATGGGATTTTATCCCAAGGGATTTTAAGTCCCTCGCGTCTACCGATTTCGCCACCCGAGCGGCCCAATGCGCCGCGGTGAGTCGCGGCCTGCGGGTCGAGGAGAAACGAAGCGGGAAACGGGACTCGAACCCGCGACCCCAACCTTGGCAAGGTTGTGCTCTACCAACTGAGCTATTCCCGCATCTGGTGACAAACCTATTGGCGCAAAACGACGCTAACAAGCGGCAC
>JBOHTB010000032.1:0-7177 GCA_050733435.1 Gemmatimonadaceae bacterium
ACTCCTTTGTTCGCAACGATGGCTGGAAAGGAGCGCGCGAAAAAGGAGCCGTACGATCCGAAGGCAAGGAATACGTCGTCCAGGACGGCGACGTACTTCTGTTTCGATTCAACGTCTAGCGAAAGAAGCCGCCAATCTATTGCGGGTGGATCTGATCCCTGATTTCTCCCGCTTGATTTACGACGGTGTGCACATTGGCGTAGGCGTGACCGTTGTTGAACAGCACGCGGAGCGAATCGAGCGAGACGCTCGAGTTGTTCGCGTTAGTGATGGTTCCTTGCGCCACGACTCCGTTGAGCGTACCAGTCTCCGGCGGGCGGATTGGGAGAAACAGATTGATGATGACCGGGCCAGCGGTGGCGCCTACAGCCGTCGCATCCCCGAGGTGAATGTGTGACGCAATGACGTTGGTCATGTTGGTCAGCGTCAGAGTCCAGTTAATCACGTTTCCGTTGTCCACGAAAGTGATCACGCCACTGCCGGGAGAGGTGTGTCCGGCTCCTTCATTTGCCGCGATGAGGTTGGCGACGTACTGGTTCGACTTCGGTGCGGTGGTGTCGGAACCGCAGCTCGCAGCTAGGAAAGCGATTGTGGCCGCGGCAGCGATTCCAGCGGCGAGACTTACCGTTTTGCGCATGTAACCTCCGGGATGGCGCACCGACAACATTGGTGCGTTCCCACGACGCGGTAAGCTCCTATAAGCCGCATACTGCAATCACTCGGCGAACAGCTACTGCAAAGCGGTGGGCGCGATACGACGGAGATCGCTCGCGCCCGTAAATCGGCGGCGCGATACGACGGAGATCGCTCGCGCCCGTAATCGGCGAGTCGTTACGCCTGTCTGATTTCTCCGCTAGCGACTGGTTCCGCTGGCAGCGTTGGTCGAGTCGCGCCTGGTTCCGGTCATTCCACTCGGAGCGGTATTGCCGGTTCCAGTGACGCCTGTGGATTCCGCGGTCGTACTCGTCGTGGTCGTGGACATCGCGTTAGTCGAATCGACGGTGCTGTCGCTCCTGCTGCTGCAAGCGCCGACAGCAGCGCCAATCATGGTCATTGCCGCGAGAAGTCGCGCGGTTTTCCGTCTCGTCATACAGGTACATCCTCCTTTGACTGCCAATGATTGGATTTCTTCACGCCGCCAGGCCGGTAGCGCGCCGGGAACGTAGGCAACAACAGTACCGCGCGAGTTGATTCGCGGGTCTGCCCCGACTAGGTTTCGGTTTCTTACAACGGCCGCAACGGCCTTCACACCTTCCCCCCACTCAGGCAACCAGTTGGGGGGCGGCTCACGACCAAAAGGAGGATTGCCTAGTGCCTCGCACTTACGAGGCGGTATACATCTTCGATTCTACTCTCGAAGACGCCGCCATCACTGACAAGATCAACCGCTTTCACGGAATGCTCGGCGCTGCCGAGCAACCCGAAGTCGCCCATTGGGGACGCCGGCAGCTCGCGTACTCGATCGGGCCCCGCGAGAACGGCTACTACGTCGTCTCGAAATTTTCGACCGAGCCCACCAGCTTGCCGGAGTACGAGCGTGCGCTCAGGCTCGACGACGGCGTCATTCGCTACCTCATCACACTGCACGAGCACGATGTTGGCGCTCCGCCACAGTCCGAGGAAGAGCTGGCAGCGGCGACCCGCCGTGACGACGATGACGACGATGAGGATTGACCGATGAGACGACCACAAAAGAGCTGTCCCTTCTGCGAGAGCCGCGTTCGCTGGATCGACTACAAGGACGATCGCACGCTTGGACGCTTTATCACCGACCAGGGGAAGATCCTTCCATCGCGATTGAGCGGAGCGTGCGCACGCCACCAGCGACAGCTTTCGACGGCCATCAAGAGAGCAAGATTCCTGGCGCTCATTCCATATATCCGCGGTCACCAGGCGTAGATGTCGGCGGCCGCCACGGCTCCAGCGCAAAAGCACTCGTGGTGGCCGCTGGTGTGGGGATTCTTGGCGTTTCTCATCATGCCGTACGCTCTGGAGGGCGTGCTGCCGATCGCAGAAACGTTCCTGCTGCTGCTTCCGATTCTGGCCGCGTGTGCGCTTGTCGGATGGAGACTCGGAGCGCGGGCCGTTCTGGCTGTCATACTCGTCGTACTCGCAATCTGGGTTCTCGCCACACCAGCTGGTTCGCCGGGGACGCCGTACGATCAGATGGCTCGCGGCTGGGCGATACTGCTCGCCGCGAGCTTCGGCCTGGTGAGCCTCTGGAGTACGTCAACCGGATTCTTCGTTAGAGCGCTTACCTCCGTCGGCATCGCGATTTCCATCGGCTTCATCATCGCGCTCGCATCGCCGAGCGGCTTGGCGAGGTTCCAGCACGCCGACGGCGAAGAGCTCACTCGACGAGTCGCAGACAGAATCGCACAGATCGAACAGGCGCGCAGTACGCCAGCCTGGCGCGATCTGGCGGAGCGGAGCCCTGTCCTGGATCCTTTTTATGACGATCTCGAGAAAGTGCTGCGCGCCACGCCCGACCGCGCCGCGGAGCTGCTTCCAGCTCTGCTCGCCATCGAATCCCTCGTCGCCCTCGCTCTGGGCTGGAGCCTTTTCCGAGCGTTGTCTTCGGTCGCAATCGGACCGCCATTGAGTCCGCTCACCGAATTCAGATTCAACGATCAGCTCGTTTGGGGACTGGCGGTTGGAGCAACGCTGTTCCTCCTCCCTGCGTTCGTCGAAGGAAAAAACGCGGGTCTCAATTTGTTGCTGTTCTTCGGCACCCTCTATCTGGTGCGCGGCATCGGCTTGCTGGGTTGGATAACCCGCGGTCGCTACGTTCTCATGGGCATCCTCAGTCTGATACCGCCCTTCTCTCTCATGCTGTTCGTTCTGGCGCTGGTTTTTGGCCTTGGCGACACCTGGCTCGATCTACGCCGCCGTTTTCGATCGAGCTGACCGTACGATTCCCTCCGGGTTTATGCTAGAATTACCCGGTTCCCACTGACCATCGAAGGAAATTCCCAATGGAAGTCATACTCAGGCAGGCTGTAGAAAAACTCGGCCATCCGGGCGACATCGTAAAAGTTTCCGCCGGCTATGCGCGGAATTATCTCCTCCCACGCGGCTTTGCCTACGAAGCGACAGCAGGTAACCGAAAGCGCATCGAGCAGGAGCGGCAGCGCCTCGAGCAGGCGGAGGAGCAGCGGCGCGGGTCGGCCTCGGAGCTGGCCAGTAAACTCGAGCAGGTCTCGGTGACATTTTCGGCTCGCGTCGGAGATGAGGGCAAGCTCTTCGGGTCGGTGACGTCCACCGACATTGCACACCAGCTCGAGGCCCAGGGCTTCCACGTCGAGAAGCGCCAGATCGAGCTCCACGAGCCGATCCGCGCGCTGGGCGTCTATCGCGTCCCCATCCGTCTCCACGCAGACGTGCACCCTGAAATCAAAGTCTGGGTGATCAAGCAATAGTCGCGCAGCGGACGACATCCCTGTGGGTGGCGTGCGAAATGCATTTTGCACCCCTCACGGAACTTTCACGCAACAGATAAGCTACATAGTGGAATCCGGCGCGACGTCGCCGGTAATGAACCTTCACTGAACCGCATGGCTACATCCCTATCTTCTGTATCCGCCCGCGATGGCGCGCAACGAGTACAGCGCGCCGCCCAGCTTTGCCTGGACATGAAAGCAAACGACGTCGTGCTGATGAATCTGGCCGGCGTAACCGACATGACTGACTACTTCGTCATTGCGAGCGGAACCTCGGACACCCACGTGAGATCAATCGGCGAGCACGTGATATCCGAGATGAAAAAAGCGGGAGTGACCGTGCACCATACTGAAGGACTGCAACAGGGCCGCTGGGTGCTGCTCGATTTCTTTGACTTTGTAGTCCACATCTTCCATCCGACGCTTCGTTCGTTCTACCAGATCGAAAGGCTGTGGAGTGACGCCGAAGTTGTCGCGTTGGAGCCACCGGAGTAACACAGATGAAAGCGGCAAGGATTCTCGCCATTGCGGCGGTCCTACTGTGCGCGACTCGCCTCGACGCACAGCAGTATTTCGGAATGAATCAGGTGCAGTACAGGCACTTCGACTGGCAAGTGATCGAGACCGAGCACTGGCAGGTCCACTACTATCCCGAAGAAAGGCAGGGCGCGATGGACGCGGCCCGAATGGCCGAGAGATCGTATGCTCGCCTCTCGCGGGTCCTGGACCACCAGTTCCGTGAAAAGAAACCAATCATTCTCTTCGCCTCGCGCGCCGAGTTCGGGCAGAACAATGTGACGGGCGATCTGGGTGAGGGCGTCGGCGGCGTGACCGATTATGCGCGGGATCGGATCATTCTTCCCTTGACCGGCGACCTTGGCAGTTTCGAGCTCGTGCTGACCCACGAAATGGTGCACGAATTCCAGTACGACATTTTCTCGCGCGGCAAGGCCGGCGCTAACGAGCAGGTACTGAATCAGGTCAATCCGCCCGACTGGTTTATGGAGGGAATGGCGGAATACCTGTCCCATGGTCCCGACCACAAATTGACAACGACATGGCTCAGGGACGCCGCGGTGAATGGCAATCTGCCCACTATCGAGCAGATGACCGAGCGGCCCGACAAATATTTCCCGTACAGATACGGCGAGGCACTCTGGAGGTACGTCGGCGAGCGGTGGGGAGACGCCGCTATTGGCGAGATCCTCCAGAACGTCACGACGCTCGGCGTAGCGCGCGCTTTCCAGCGGCAGCTTGGACTCTCGTTGCACGAGCTGAGTGATGAGTGGCGCGAAGCGGTCAACGCGCAGTATCTGCCGCAAGCGGCGGCCCTCGATCGGGCGCGCAGCTTCTCCCAGCCCCTGTTGACCGAAAAAAAGAGCGGTGGTCAGATCTTCCTCGCGCCGTCGCTCTCAAACGATGGCAGTCGCATCGCGTTCCTCTCCAATGGAAACGAAAAGAAGGCGCAGCTGTTCATCGATCTCTGGCTGGCAGATGCTCGCACCGGAAAACGCATAAAACGGCTCGTGGAAAGCACGACCAATCCCAACTTCGAGGAACTCCGGCTGCTCTACTCGCAGAGCGCATTCTCGAACGACGGACGCAGCCTGGCGTTCACCGCCCAGCGTGAGGGCAAGGACGTCATGTACATCATCGACGTCGCAAGCGCCTCGGTGAAGCGACGAGTCGATCTCCCGTCAGTCGACGCGATCTGGAGTCCGACGTGGTCGCCCGATGACCGGCAGATTGCATTTAGCGGGACACACGGCGGAATCACGGATCTCTACATCGTAGACACCGACGGAAAGAATCTGCGGCAGCTGACCAACGATCAGTATGGCGACATGCAGCCCTCCTGGTCTCCGGACGGTAACCGTATCGCATTTGCCACCGACCGCGGACCTGCGACGGATCTTTCGGTTCTCAAGTTTTCCAAGTGGCGTATAGCAGTCTTCGATCTCAAGACTGGAGCGATCGATGTCCTTCCGAATCAGGGTGGTCTCAACCTGAACCCGGTGTGGTCGCCCGACGGACGCCAGTTGGCGTTCGTCTCAGA
This sequence comes from Gemmatimonadaceae bacterium, assembly GCA_050733435.1. Classification (GTDB taxonomy): domain Bacteria; phylum Gemmatimonadota; class Gemmatimonadetes; order Gemmatimonadales; family Gemmatimonadaceae; genus UBA4720. The sequence continues at coordinate 5,497 of JBOHTB010000032.1, forward strand.
TCGCACTGGTGTCCCCAACATATTCCTGTTCGACTTTACTGACCGCCAGCACTATCAGCTCACGAACGTTCTTGGAGGAGTGTCGGCAATTACGGAGTACAGCCCCGCGATAAGTTGGGCGCGTAAGGCAGACAAGATCGCCTACACCAATTTCGAGAAGGGCGATTACACCGTCTGGACGATCGATAATCCGCGCGCACTGAAAAAGACGGCGTTCAATCCGAACGCTCCGACAGTGGCCGCGACGAACACCGTTGCCGACACGACAACAGCCCCCGACTCGCTGGTGCTGCGCCCAAGAGCCGGCGAGCCAACCTCGACCTACCGCAGTGCGACAGGAACTCGCCAGTCGTCGGTGCTTCCGTCGGGGGAAGCAGTACAGGACTTGTCACCGACAATAGCCGTTTTGATGACGGATCCCCTCTACGGACTCCCGGACACTACCAGATTCAAGGAGCATCCGTACCACGCTACGTTCCACCCGGATTATATCGCCAATCCGTCGGTCGGATACACACCTACCTACGGGACTTTTGCCGGTGGTACAGCCTTCGTGTTCAGTGACTTGCTGGGCAACCACCAGCTCGCTGTCGCCGGAAACGTGTATGGCAGACTAAGTGACGCGAGCGCGTTCGTTGGCTACGCCAATCTCAGTCACCGGCTCCAGTACACGACTGGAGTTTCGCAGGACCCGGTTTACGTGCCCCTCACTGTCTCGGAGATACAACCCGCTCCGGGCGTGATTCGGCTGCAGAACCAGTACTTGCGTTACGTGGTCCGAAACGTGTTCCTCACCGGACAGTACCCGTTCAGTCGGTTCTCGCGGATCGAGACAGGCGCGCAGTTCAATAGCATTGGAGAGAGTTTCATCAACGTCTATCAGGACTGCGAGCAATCGAGTGGTTTTTGCACTGACGTCCAGTTCAGTACGGACAAGGCTCATCCCCTTCCGACGTACAACTACATAACGCCGTCGGTCGCGTTCGTGTCGGACAACACTCTCTTCGGAAACACTGGTCCGGTGATCGGCCGCCGCATGCGGTTCCAGGCGGGGCAGAACCTTGGTGGGCTCAACTTTGCCGACTTCCTTGCCGACTACCGCCGCTACGATCCCATCATCTTCAACACGCTTACTTTCGCGACGAGGTTCATGGCCTCGATGTCGATTGGCCGGGATGAGGATTTCTTCCCCAAGTACATCGGCCGACCGGACTTTGTGCGCGGCTACGATCGCGCGAACTTCAACTTCGTCGACTGCACTGCTATCATCGGCGGAGCACAATCGACGTGCGCGAATCAGCAGCTCGCTGGAAGTCGCGTCGCGGTCTTCAACGAAGAGCTGCGGTTCCCGATCATCCGCCGCTTCGACATCGGCTCGAGCTTCGGGCTGCCGCCGGTGGATGGATTGCTTTTCTACGACGCTGGTCTCGCCTGGAGCAAGGGCATGACGCCGCACCTCGGCAATGCACCAAAGGGCAATGATCCGAATCTGGATCGCTACCCTCTCGCGAGCTGGGGCGCTGGATTGCGCGTGAACGTTTTCAATCTCGCGATCCTTCGCTGGGATTACGCGCGACCGCTGGTTGGCTCGCGCAAGCCCAATTGGACGTTCTCATTGGGAGCGAGCTACTAACCGTTGCGTCGGCTCCTACTGCTGGCGCTGCTCTGTACAGCCTGTAGC
>JBOHTB010000033.1:0-5397 GCA_050733435.1 Gemmatimonadaceae bacterium
TGTGTCGGGCCGCGAGGCCATCGTTGATGTTGAGCGCGACGATCGACAACCCGGCGACGAGTCCAATCCAGGCAACGACCCGGAGTGCCGGTGCTGGCGACTTCCGCCAGCCGCCGAACGCCGCCCCCAGGAACCCGGCAATGGCGCCAACGAGCGGAAGAAATAGAAATCCAATTCCCGCTGTGGACGATCTCGATTGATCGATCGCCCAGATGCCCGTGACAACTGCAACGGCCGCGAAGAAAAGTGCCCAGCCGATCGTTCGCGCGATCCTACCTATGGTTTGACTCCCATCGCGCGGTATAAATCCGCACTCTTGTACACGACGCCGTTCTTCACCACGGTCTCGACTTTGCGAATGTCGCTGATGCTGGTGGATGGATTGCCGTCTACGAGAATCACGTCAGCGAGCTTGCCCGGCGCGATCGACCCGCGCTGGTCGTCGTGCTTCATCACACGCGCCGCGCCAAGCGTGGCGATGCGCAACACCTGTGCTGGTGGAATCCCGGACGCTGCATCCAGCTCCAGCTCACGGTGCAGACCGAACCCGGGCCAGCTGTCTGTGCCGGCGACGATAGTGATTCCAGATTTGTAGAGCTCGCCGACAAGCCTGACCATTGCCGCGTAGGAATCGCGATAGCGCTGGTCGGTCGCGGAGGTGATCGGCAAGCCGCCACTGAAAAGCCCGCGGCGGACTTGCGGAGGCAGCCTGTCCGCAACCATTGCCATGTCGGGCGCCATCACGCCCGCACGCCCAGTGTACATGTCCTCGAAGGCGCCGAGTGTAGGGTCGCTGACCGTCTTGCGATCCTTGAGAAGCTGAATGAAGGCTTTCACGCGCGGCGAAGAGAGATCAAGACCGGCGGCGTCCCATCCGACGGCCGTGAAACGCGACATCCCACGCGTGTCTTTGACGGAATCGATGAAGTTGAGCTCGAGAAAATTGACGTGCTGCACTTCATCGAAGCCGAGTCGAACGACCTGTTCGGCGGTCATGAAAGCGGGAACGTGGCCGCTGACGCGCAGACCACGTCGATGCGCTTCGGCGATGATGCCCGGCACCAGCTCCGGTTTCATCGAGCTGTAGATCTTGATCTGCTCGAATCCGAGGTCCGCGTAGCGATTGACGACAGTGCGCGCTTCGTCGGCGGTGCTCGCCAGAAGTCCGATGGGCACCTGGTACGGTCCTGGCGAATCGATCAAGCCGGCAAGTGTCAGTCGAGGACCGATGAGCGTTCCGTCGTCGAATTCTTTTCTGAGTTTCAGGACGACGGTCGTATCGTTGCCCATGTCGCGCGCGCTCGTGACGCCGGCGGCAATGTGCATGAGACCGTCATCGCCCGGGCTGATGTGGACGTGCATATCCCACAGCCCGGGCAGAAGCGCTTTTCCGTTCGCGTCGATGACCTCGGCGCCTGCGGGAATCTTTGCGGACGCGTCCGGCCCGACAGACTCGATCCGATTCCCCGCGATCACGACTGTGGTGTGCGGGACCATCACCGCGCGCTCGGCGTCGAACATGTTGGCGTTGCGGAATACGAGAGCGCCGCTCGGGTGGTGCGCGAGAGTTTGGGCCAGAGTTGTGTAACGCGCGGCTGCGGCCGAGTCGCCGACGGAGATGAGACGTGGCACCGCGCTTGTCCACCCATCGCGTATCGTGCTCGTCCACGCTGAGACATAGCCGAAGAAATGCTTGCTGCTATCGAGCCAGACGTAGTATGGACTGAACCCGAATCCGGATATGCCGTAGAGCGAGACGGTGCGCGGTGGAAGGCCGGGCGCAGTGATCTCGAGGTCGCGCACTTTTTCCATCGATGCATCGCCACTTGGGAAAACCGGAAGCGGCTTGCCATTCGCGTTGACGAGAGCCTGAACGAGCTGATCCGTTTCGGCGGGAGTGCCGTCGAGGCTTGAATAGAATTGGGGCGATCCTGCTTTCGAGGATTCGCCTTCGACGTGATTCTTCCACGAAGCGGTGCCGTTCGTGTAACTGAACGTCTCGTCGACCGAATCCTTCAGGTAATTGTGACCGCTGATCGCGACTTTGGTGAAGTAGCCGGCGGGATCTGTAGTGAAGCGCTCGCTTATGTGCGGCCCGCGCCCGCGATCGTTGAACTCGTAGTCGGACACGGTTGTCGGCCCGTCATGCCAGACCTTTAGCGCGCCCGCCACATGGTCGGAGAAAAGGACCGTGTACCTGACGGTGTCGCCAGCGCTGTTCTGCTGCGCGGATGCGCGCGGGGCGAAGAGGAAGGGAAGAGCGACCACCGCGATGACTGCCCTGCAGAAGTTAGGAACGCGCATCTTCTGGCCTCCTGTGATTTAATCCGTCGCCGCTAGAAACTACGTCATTTCAGATCAGGCGCGCGACTCCTGCTCCGTCGAACGTTGCGCCGAGCGCGTGGACTCCGCGCCTTCGACCTTGATCTGCGGCTCGTGAAGGACTGGAATCTTTACCGACGCCGCGATGAAACAGAGATCGTGAGCCGTCTCGTGCAGCTCCAGCGCGCGCTTCTCATCGCTGCCCGGCGCGACCGTCACCATTGGCCTGAGCGTGACGCTCTCGAAAATTCCGCCGCCGTTCGGCAGAAGCTTCAAGGTTCCGATCGCGTGGTCCTCGTACGCGACGACGTTGATCTTGCTCCGCACACAGAGGGCGAGATAACTGAGCAGATGACACGACGAAAGCGCGGCGACAAAGAGATCTTCCGGATTGTAGGCGTTGGCGTCGCCGCGAAACATTGGATCGGCGCTTCCGACAATCTCGGGCTTGCCGTCGATCTGGAGACGGTATTTTCGCCCGTAGCCCTGATAGCTCGTAGTACCGGTGCCGAGGTTGCCGTCCCAGATGAGACGTGCCTTGTAGTCGTGGGTGGTCTTCCTGCTCGTGGGTTCCGCCATTGTGATCTCCGTTGCTGAAGAGTGCTTGGATATTCCTGGACTTCTCGGATACTCCAAACTGTTCCGATACTCTAAGAGTACTCTATTGTGAAAGTACTCCCCCGTTGATGCGCATCCTGTCGAGCTGCATCAGTCCCGGAGGGATGTCTGACTCCCGCGGTACCACCAGAATCGTCTGGCCGAGCCCACGGTCCTCGAGCATCAACAAAATCCTGGACGCGCGATGTACGTCCAGCTCCGCGAACGGATCGTCCAGCAACAGCACCGGCTCGGCGCCGGTGTGATCGCGCAGGGTTGCCGCCTCGAGCATGCGAAGCGCAATCGCCGCGGTGCGCTGCTGCCCGGCAGAACCGAACAGCCGGATGTCGCGTCCATCGAGTGTAAGCTCGAGATCGTCCCGGTGCGGCCCAACGTGCGTGATGCCGCGGCGCATGTCGAGGCCACGTTTCTCCTCGAACGCGGCGAGGAGCACATCGTGCCTCGCTTCCGATTCCGCGAAGGGACTCACGTAGCGCATGCGCGCTTCTTCTTTTTCGCCGATCGATTGCGCGAGCCGCGTAAACTCTGCGTTCCAGTCGTTCACCCATTTCGCGCGCGATTCGATCAGAACAGATCCGTATTCGGCGAGGGCCGGCTCCCAGACTGAAACCTCAGAATCGTTGGCGCCACGACGCGTTGCATTTCGAAGCGCGGCGTTTCGCCGAACGAGATTGGCGCGGTAATGCTGGAGCGCGTTGAGGTATCTGCGGTCCGTGAGCGACAGAAGGAGATCGAGATAACGACGCCTCTCGCTCGGCGCTCCGATGATCATATCGAGATCGCGCGGCGAGAACATCACCGACGGAAGATTGCCGAGCGCATCGCTCAGACGGCGGGGAACGAGGCCGTCGACAGTGACTTTCTTCTTTTTTGTCACGCGATCGAATCCCACGGCGAGATCGTGTGTGTCCGGACTGTGCGCTTGCGCGGAGAGGTGAAATCCTGAAGCGTCGAAGCGGGTCAGATCCTGATCGCGCGCGTCGCGCATCGAGCGCAGAATCTCGAGGTAGTAAATGGCCTCGAGGAGATTTGTCTTTCCGTGTCCGTTGTCGCCTATGATCGCGAGCCCATCGGCCGGAAGATCCAGATCGACGCGCTCGAGGTTCCGGAAATTCCGGATCGCGACGCTGTCGAGCCGAATGCGATCGCGTTCCGTGCGGCTCTCCGTCGTCGACGAATGAGATTCGGCCACGGCGATACTCATTTTCCCTTGAACGCCGGTGCCCGCTTCTCCATGAAGGCGCGAGTGCCTTCGCGCATGTCGTCGGTGGCGGCGAGAAGCCCGAAGTGATTCGCCTCGAGTATGAGTCCTTCCTCGAGGGACATCTGCAAACCGCGATCGATCGCTTCGATGCAGAGGGCGACGGCGAGCGGGCCATTGGCGAGAATCGTCTTCATCATGCTCTTCGCTTCGGTCATCAACTGATCCGCGGCCACGACTTTGTTCACGAGGCCGATGCGATAAGCCTCGGCGGCGTCGATCATCTCGCCCGTGAGGAGAAGTTGGTTTGCGCGTCCCTTTCCAATCAGTCGCGGAAGTCGCTGACTTCCTCCGTACCCCGGCAGGAGTCCGAGCTTGCTCTCGGGTTGCCCGAATTTCGCCGCGTCCGACGCGATTCTGATGTGGCAAGCCATCGCCAGCTCGCACCCGCCGCCGAGGGCGAAACCGTTGACGACGGCGATCACAGGCTTGGGACAGGTCTCGAATCTGCGGAACACATCCTGCCCTGCACGGGCTCGTGCCTTCGCGAGAACCGGGGTTTGATTCGACAGCTCGGAGATGTCCGCACCAGCAACGAAAGCGCGTCCGGCGCCAGTGAGCAGCGCGCCCCCGATCGAGTCGTCCACTCGAATCTGGTCGATCGCGTGGCCCAGCTCGGCGATCGTCGCATCGTTCAGCGCGTTGAGCTTGTCGGGCCGGTTGACGGTCAGTGTCGCGACGCGGTCCGCGACTTCCAGCGTCAGAAATTTGAAGGGCATCGAGATGTTATCGTTGGTGAAATCGGCGCGGCTGCCGGTGTCCGCGGACCCTGCGTCGGCTCGTAGAATCTACCCAGAAAATCTGATGACGGGTGGCGGCTGAATGGCTCAGAATTGGATCGTGCGGGAAGGCTCGAAGTCGAAGGGATTCAGGTACATCGGACCTGGCGGCCGCGTCATAAAGAACAAGACGGAGCTGGAGCGGATCGACAGGCTCCGGATTCCTCCGGCGTGGCGCGGCGTTCACGTCTCGATGAATCCGCGCGCCGCGATCCAGGTCTGGGGCTTCGACGCGCGCGGCAGAAAACAGTACAAGTATCATCAGCGCGCAGTCGAGAAAGGCGAGCTCCGCAAGTACTATCGGGTTCGACAAATGGCGCGCGATCTTCCCACGCTTCGCGGTCGGATCATGCGCGATTTCAGGCGGAAGGGACTCGGCAAGGAGAAAGTTTGCGCGGGGATCGTGCTTCTGATGTC
>JBOHTB010000034.1:0-21662 GCA_050733435.1 Gemmatimonadaceae bacterium
ACCTCGTGAGCTACGGCGAGGAGCGCCCGGTTTGCACCGAGCACAACGAAGCCTGCTGGCAGCAGAACCGTCGCGATGACTTCCGTATCGTGACGATCGGTGGACCGAACATCGTCGCACCGCCGCAAGAGTAAGCACCTTCTCTGACCGGCCACGCAAGACGGCCGGTCAGAGCTGGAGGCGGGGTGTCCCGAAAGGGCGCCCCGCCTTTTTGCATCTGCGCCAACCTCCGATAGGTCTTCCCCCTTTTTTACATTTGGCCAATTTGACGTGCTTGTGGTGTTCGGGTGCGGGCGACATTTTGCGTGAGCCATCGTAACCACTACCCTTCATTCATAATGTCAATCACTCGTGCATGGGCGATATCTGCCGTCGTGTTTCTAGCAGTCGCGTCGCCGAGCGGCGCGCAGCAAACCGAATCCGCCGTGCCGGTGCCGCGCCGGCTCAAGGTTTTCGATCCTTCGTTTGTCGATAGAAGCGTCAGTGCCTGTCAGGATTTCTTTGCGTTCGCAAACGGCGAGTGGTTCAAGCACGACACCATACCGGCAGCGTTCTCGACTTCAGGAGTGACGAAGGACATGACCGACGCCAACGAGCTCGTGGTGAGGTCGGTGCTCGATGACGCCGTTGCAGCGCGCCGGACGAGACCGGCCAACAGTACAATTGCGAAGCTCGGGCGGTATTACGCGAGCTGCATGGATTCGGCGCGGGCCGACCGCGAGGGCGTCACACCGCTCAAGCCTGATCTCGCCGCGATCAACGCAATCAGCAGCACTCCGGAGCTCATTCGGGAGATAGCAACTCTCCAGAAGAACGGCAGTCGAGCACTTTTCGGTTTCTTTCCTCAGGCCGATCCCAAGGACGCTGCCCACTACATGGTTTGGATCACGCAGGGCGGATTGGGAATGCCCGATCGTGACTACTATACGAAGACCGATCCCGCGTCGGACTCGTTGAGACGAGAGTACGTCGCTCACGTCGCGAGAACGCTCGCGCTTGCCGGCGAGTCCTCCAGCGAAGCCAGCGCCGACGCCGAGAGGATAATGTCACTCGAGACGGAACTGGCGAAGGCATCGATGACGCGTGTGGAGCGGCGCGATCCAAACGCGATCTATCACAAGACATCGATCGCAGACTTGCAAAACCTCTCGGGTCCGATAAGCTGGCGCGAGTACTTCCGCGCTGCCGGCATGACGAGCCCTGTCTCCTACGTCAACGTTGCGCAGCCGAATTTCCTGCGCCGTGCGGGCGAGCTCGTTCGCAGCGCTCCGCTCGCTGACTGGCGCGCCTATCTCAGATACCACCTTCTGTCGACGGCGTCGCCGTGGTTGAGCTCTGATTTCGCCAAAGAGGATTTTGCGTACCGCGCTCTGTACAGCGGTGCCAAAGAGATGCTGCCGCGGTGGAAGAGATGTCTCCGAATCACCGATGCGCAATTGGGTGAAGCGCTCGGACAGGCCTACGTCGAAAAAACTTTCTCGCCGAAAGCGAAGGCAGAGGCAAAGCAGGTGATAGACGACATCAGAGCATCGTTCCACGATCGCCTCGTGAATCTCACCTGGATGTCAGACTCCACCCGCCGGTACGCACTGACCAAGCTCGCGCAGATGAATGAGAAGGTCGGCTATCCCGACAAGTGGCGGGATTACAGTGCGCTCCAGGTCGAAGACGGATCTTTTGCGCCCAACGTCTTTCGCGCCGATGCATTCGAGTGGCGTCGCACGATCAACCGCCCTGGCAAACCCGTCGACAAAACCGAGTGGGGAATAACTGTGCCCACGGTAAACGCGTACTACGATCCGTCCGTGAACGAGATGGTTTTTCCGGCCGGTGCGCTTTTGCCGCAGACGTTCGACGCGTCGGGAGACCTTGCTGCCAACTATGGTTCGCTGGGCGGTAGCTGGGCAGGGCATGAGCTCACTCACGGATTCGACGACGAGGGAAGACATTACGACGCCGAAGGAAATCTGCGCGACTGGTGGGTTGCGAAAGATTCCGTTCGCTTCAACGAACAGGCGCAGCGTGTGGTCGACCAATTCAACAGTTACGTCCAGGTCGACACTCTCCATGTGAACGGGAAGCTCACTCTGGGCGAGAACATCGCCGATTACGGCGGCCTTCTCACCGCCTACGATGCGCTCGAGAGGGCGCTCGCAAGACAAGGCCAGCGAACGACGATTGATGGCTTCACTCCGGAGCAACGATTCTTCATTGCGTACGCTCAATCGTGGCGCGAGCACACCCGACCCGAGCAGTTGAGGACGCGGGTCACGGTCGACCCTCACGCACCCGCCCTCTGGCGCACGAATGGACCGGTTTCCAACATGGCGTCGTTCGCCAAGGCGTTCAATTGCAAGCCCGGCGATCCCATGGTGCGACCCCCGGCAACCGTTCCACACATTTGGTAGCGCTCTCGAGCTCTGACGCGATCCGGAAGCATCCTGCGTCGGCGTGATGTTGGGCGATTCATAAGGGTTTTCTGAAGCGACGGCGGCGCGTTAGCATGTGGAATGCTCGCCGCCGTTCGCTCAGCCGCGCTCGTCGGAATAGACGCCTATGATGTGATCGTGGAGGTGGACGCCGCGGCGGGCCTGCCTCAGTGGACGATCGTCGGTCTCGCCGCGAGCGCAGTCAAGGAAAGTCGAGAGAGAGTGGGTGCGGCACTCCTGAACTCGGGGTTCGACGTTCCGCCGCGACGCATCACCGTCAATCTTGCGCCCGCTGACATCCGGAAAGAGGGAACCGCGTTCGATCTCCCCATCGCGCTCGGAATACTCGTTGCCACGGGACAGCTGGATGTTGCCGCATTGGACGGGAGACTCTTCGTCGGTGAGCTCGGTCTCGATGGAGGCTTGAGAACCGTTCGCGGTGCTCTCTCGGTGGCTCGCCACGCACTGCGGTCCGGCGTGTCAGATCTGATCCTTCCTTCGGCGAATGTCTCAGAAGCATCGCGTGTCAGCGCGCTGAGGCTGTCCGCGCCGTCATCGTTACGGGACCTCGTTCACGATTTGCGGTCCGGCGCTCTTACGACCGCCCGCGCCGAGAGAACATTCGCGCCTGCTGACACGAAGGCGAGTGATTTCTCGGACGTCATCGGGCAAAATGGAGCGAAGCGCGCCCTCGAGGTTGCCGCGGCGGGAGGCCACAACGTCCTGCTCATTGGGCCCGCGGGTGCCGGCAAGACCATGCTCGCCAGACGAATGCCCAGCATTCTTCCCGCGCTCACGGAAGACGAGGCGCTGGAAGTCATCGCGATACATTCTGTTGCTGGACTCCTCGATCACAGTAGCGTCGGGAGCGGCGTTCGCCCGTTCCGCGCGCCGCATCACACCATCTCGAGCGCCGGTCTCGTCGGCGGTGGTCCTGTTCCAAGGCCTGGCGAAGTGAGCCTCGCCCACAATGGAGTTCTGTTCCTGGACGAAATGCTCGAGTTTCCCAGACACGTACTCGACGGACTCCGACAGCCGATGGAAGACGCGACAGTCGTGATTGCGAGGGCGGCGCAGACCGTGACGTATCCGGCACGCTTCACACTAATTGGAGCATCGAACCCTTGCCCGTGCGGCAAGGCGGGAGACCCATCGGGCGGCTGCAACTGCGCGCCAGGTGACGTCGATCGTTATTCCGGCAGAATCTCAGGCCCTCTTGCCGATCGCATCGACATGCACGTGGCAGTGGGCGCCGTTGCGCTTCGTGAGCTGAGCGGAGCAAGCACCGGCGACAATTCAGCGACTGTTAGGCAACGGGTCGAGCGTGCCCGCGCGACTCAGCGCCGGCGCTTCGCAAGGATGAAAGCAGTTTCCTCCAACGCGTACGCAAGTGGCCGCTGGCTCGACACCCACTCGCCCATCGACGCTGGGGCGCGCGCCCTCTTGCAGACCGCCGCCGAGCGACTCTCCCTCTCCGCGCGTGGGTACCACCGTGTGCTCAAGGTTGCACGAACGATTGCCGATCTCGAAGACGCCTCGGAAATCGGTGCAGCTCACATCGGAGAAGCTCTCCGCTACCGCCCAATGGGCAAACCAGAAACGATCCTGCGACCGGTTCAGCTCACTTCCGCGACGTAGTCCAGCACTACGCTGTCAGTGATCGTACCTATGAGAGGTGACTGAAGGTCAGCACCGGTTAGCACCCAGAATCGGAAAATGAAGTTCATGACGAAGCTCCTGAGAGGCGCCGCGATCATTGCGGTCTCAGCCTGCAGTTTTTCCGCGCTCGCTCAAGCGCAGGTCGGTTCCACCACTGACATCCTGATGGGCAGGGTTGCGGGACTCGACAGCCAGCCGATCCCGAACGCGCGCGTTGAAGCAACTTCCCTCGAGACCGGAATCACGCGCGGAAAGACTACAGACGCGGATGGCCGGTATACCATAGTGTTCCCCGATGGTGGGGGCAGCTATCGACTGACGGTTCGCGCGGTCGGTCTTACGCCCGTCAGGCGCATGATCGCCAGGCAGGGCGACGAAGACAGACTCATCACCGACTTCGACATGGGCGCTATCGCCACTGAGCTGGCGACGGTTCGCGTCCGAGCAACTCCGCGGCGGGGAGACCAATCGCAGCGGCCAGAACCCGGGAGCACCGAGCGGAACCTGAATCCGAATCTGGTGAATCGGCTACCGGTCGACGCGGGTGACTTGACGGCCCTCGCGGCGCTCGCGCCAGGTGTAATTGCAGTGCCCGGAACCGACACAACCAAAGCATCCTTTTCTGTTGCAGGCCAGCCCGCGAATCAGAACAGCATCACGCTCGACGGTCTGAGTTTTGGCTCCGGCAGCGTACCCCAGGAAGCCGTGCGGAACACGCGCGTTGTAACCAGCACATACGATGTCGCTCGCGGACAATTCACTGGTGGCCAGGTCGCCTCGACCACCCGTGGTGGCACGAACAACGTTCAGGGCGCGGTCAGCTACTCGCTGCGCGATCCCAATCTTGAGTTCGTAGACGACAGCAGCGATGCGTTCGGTCAGAAGTACACGCAGAACCAAATCAACTTTGGAGCCGGCGGGCCGATCATCAAAGACAAGTTGTTCACGTTTGGCGCGCTCACCTTTTCGCGGAGGACCGACCCACTTCTCTCGCTCCTTGCCGCCGACCCTCTCACACTCCAGCGACTCGGCACCAACCCAGACTCAGTGAATCGGTTCCTCGATCTGGTTCAGCGATTTGGACTCCCCCTTACATCTCCCCTCGCTCCGGACGAGCGGCTCAACGACAACACATCTGCGCTCGTTCGCGTCGACTACAATCTCGCCGAAGATCATTCGCTGATGCTTCGTGGTGACTGGCGCGGCAATACTCAACTGGGCTCTCGTCTCAACGCGCTCGCTCTTCCGCACACCGGCGGCAATCTCAAGAGCAGTGGCGGCGGCGGGATGCTGACGCTGACATCTCACGTCGGGATGTTCATCAACGAGCTGCGGGGCTACAAGTCAGTCGACAACAGAAACACAGCGGGGTACCTCTCCGTGCCAGATGGGCGCGTAGTGGTGGCTTCCATTCTCGACGATGAAACGAGCGCGATCTCAACGCTGCAGTTTGGCGGTAACCCATCCCTCCCGCAGGAAACGCGTTCCAGCCTCCTGGAGGTGAGCGACGAAATCTCACGCCTCACAACCGCGGGCGGCCACAGGTTCAAGCTGGGCGGATTGCTGAATCAGCAACAAAGCTCCATCGGGTTCGTGCCCAACCGCTTTGGCACGTTCACCTTCAACTCGCTCGCCGACTTTGAGGCGGGGTTGCCGACGCAGTACACGAGGACGCTGTTCGCTCGCGATCGTATCTCCGCGACTGACAACCTCGGGGCTTATCTCGGCGATTCATGGCGCGTCAAGCCGCAATTCCAATTCATTTACGGGATCCGGATGGAGGGCTCGCACTACCCGGACAAACCAGATTACAATCCGGACGTCGAGACAACTTTTGGCCTGCGCACGGACAAACTCCCATCTGAGATGCGGCTCAGCCCCCGCGCGGGGTTCACATGGTTCATTGGAGAGTCGCAGTTTGGTCCCCCACCCTTGACGCTGCGCGGAGGCGTGGGAGAATTCCGTGGCACTGCTCCGGCCCAACTATTCGCATCCGCCCTCAACGCGACCGGGTTAACAAACGGCCAGTCGCTGCTCACGTGTGTTGGATCCTCGGCTCCGACTCCGGACTGGGGCGCGTATCTCTCCGATCCTTCGACGATCCCGAGTACGTGCAATGGCGGGGCGCTGATATTCGCCAACGAGCGGCGTAATGTGACCGTGTTCTCCCCCGATTTTCAGGCGCCGCGAGCGTTGCGCGCTTCGCTGGGATTGAGCAGACGCTTCTGGGATCGCTACTCGTTTTCCGTCGATGCAGGTTACGCGCGCGGCGCTGCGCAGACGGGTCAGACAGACATCAACCTCGACACTGTACCGAAGTTCACCCTCGCGAGCGAAAACAATCGACCCGTCTATTCTCCCGTAGACGCAATCGTGCCGACGACGGGAGCCGTGTCAGTATTCGGATCGCGGTTGCATCCGGAGTACGGTACGGTCAGTGAGGTTACGTCGAATCTCGGGTCATCCACCAAACAGGTCACCTTTGGTCTCAACGGAATAACCAGCAAAGGAATTCTGTTCAACACCTCGTACACTTTGACGAGCTCCTTCGATCAATCGCAGGGGTTCGCACAGGGGACGGTGCAGGGATTTGGAGGAACGCCGGGTACAACTGCCGGTAACCCGAACGTCTCTGAATGGGGAAGGAGTGACAATGCACGCCGACACGCGCTGCTCGCGACAATCACGTATCCGATCAAGCCGGCGTTCGAGCTGACCGCGATCGCTCGCGCAACCTCGGGTAGCTACTACTCTCCGCTGGTGAGCGGAGACATCAATGGCGACGGCCGAAGCAACAATGATCGTGCGTTCGTATTCGACCCCGCGGCGGCCGCGCTCCGCGGTGATACAGCCGTCGCGAACGGAATGACTCGACTCCTTGCAAACACCTCGGCCCGGGCGCGCGACTGCCTTCTCGCAAATATGGGAAAGGTGGCGGACAGAAGCAGTTGCTCGAGTCCCTGGTCTCCATCTCTCGACCTGCAGGCGAACATTCGACCAGCGGTATTCGGACTCGACCGTCGACTCACTATTTCCATCGTGACCCTGAATGCGCTGGCAGGCGTTGACCAGCTTCTCCACGGCGGCAATCACTTGAGTGGTTGGGGCCAGCCGTCGTTTCCCGACAGGACACTGCTCTACGTTCGCGGCTTCAATCCGGTCTCCGAAACCTATCAGTACCAGGTGAACGAACATTTCGGTACGACTAACGGCACGCGCAACGCTTTTCGCGTGCCCTTCCAACTGGCGATTCAGGGACGCCTAACGCTCGGGACTGATCCGGCCCGTCAGCAATTCAACAACGTCTTGGGCGGTGGTCGCGGCCGCCTGGGTCCGGAAGCGCTCAAAGCGAGGATGACGCGTCTCGTTCCGAATGCTTTTCTCGACATCCTCGCAATCAACGACTCGGCAAAGCTCGAGCTCACTCCCGACCAGATCACCAAGCTTCAGACAGCGGGCGATACCTTCAAGGTGAAAGCCGACTCACTCATCGACAAAGTCGCCAATATTCTTGGCGATACCACAGTGAAAGCGCCGGACCCGACGACAGTTTTTGCCAAGCTCCAGCCGTCGATGACGGAGGGCCGGAAGGAGACGAGCCAGGCCATCGCCGATGCGAAGGCGATTCTCACGCCCGAGCAGTGGGCAAAAGTTCCGGACAGCATCAAGAGTCCAGGCCAGCGACGCGGTGACAGAGAAGGCGGAGGGAGGTTCAATCGCGGAGGCGGTCCCGGGAACTAGCGTGCACGGGTGGTGCAGGGGTATTCTCCGTTCTCCCCCTCTCCCTCGACTACCGATACCATGAATGGATGTCTTCGCAGAGCCGGCTGCCTTGTTCTCATCATTCTCGTTGCTCTCTTGTATTGGTACATGCGAGTGGAGCGCCGACCAGCCGCCGCGTCGGGAAACACCATCACGGGCTCGTCGGCGAACACCGGCTGGCAACCACTCACTGCGGCGGATGCTGAACGCGGAAAGGTTGCAGTCGAGTCGCTAGCGCAGCGCTCAGGGCCGGTCTTTGCCAATCTCAGCCCAGCGGAGGCCGCCTCCTACATTTTTCTTGTCGTCGCAAAGCAACTGCCGGCCTCGGCGCAGCAGGTTGAGTCCGCGATAATGGGAGATCGGCTTTATGTCCGATCGGAGGTGGACCTCAAGGACTTCGGCGGCGCAGGTCAACTGGGTGCGCTCGGCATGTTGCTCGGATCGCGTGACAGCGTTCTCCTCGGTGGAACTATTCAGATGCTGAAACCAGGCCTCGCGCAGTTTCTGGTTCAGGACCTCAAGCTCGGGCGCTTCGACGTGCCGCAGGGACTTATCCCCAAGTTGATCGCCCAGATGAAGAAGAAGGGCAAGCAGGTGGAAGGAATAGCGCCGAATGGATTGCCGATGGTAATGCCGACTTACATTTCAGACGTGCGCATCGCCAACGGAAAAATCACCCTGTACAAGAGTGTCCGATGAGTCGACGAATCCTCGTCATCGACGATGAGCAGGGGATTCGTGCAGCGCTCGGCCAGCTCCTGGAGTTCGAGGGATATGAAGTCCGCGCCTTTGCCAATGCGGCTGACGGGATAGCGGAATATCAGAAATGGCGGCCGCATCTCGTCTTCCTCGACGTCAAGATGGCAGGCATGGACGGCATGGAGGCGCTGAAGAAAATCCGCGAGCTCGACCCCGCAGCCACGGTAGTGATGATCAGCGGACACGCGACCATTCGAACGGCCGTCGAAGCGACACAACTTGGCGCGTACGAGATCCTGGAGAAGCCGCTCGACACGGATCGCATCCTCGTAATGCTGCGCAATGCTCTGTCCAACCTCGATCTTCAGGAGGAGAACGCGCGGCTCAAGCAGTCTATCGACGCTCCTTTCGAGATTGTAGGAAAGACGGCGGTGATGCGCGCCTTGATGGATAAGGTTGAAAAAGTCGCGGCGACTCCGGCGCGCGTCCTGATCACCGGCGAAAACGGTACGGGCAAGGAGCTTGTCGCGAGGGCAATCCATCGCATGTCGCCGCGGGCGAACAAACCATTCGTGGAGGTAAACTGCGCGGCCATTCCAGGCGAGCTCATCGAGAGCGAGCTGTTCGGCCACATTCGAGGGTCGTTTACCGGAGCGATCGCGGACAGGGCAGGGAAGTTCGAGCAGGCCAACAAGGGCACTCTTTTCCTCGACGAGATCGGGGACATGAGTCTCGCTGCCCAGGCAAAGGTGCTCCGTGTGCTGCAGGACAACGTGATCACGCGAATTGGCGGAGCGAAACCGATCTCGGTCGACGTTAGAGTGATCGCCGCCACTAACAAGATGCTGGAGAATGAAATCGCGGCGGGAAAGTTTCGCGAGGATCTTTATTACCGATTGAACGTCGTTCCGATCCACGTGCCACCGTTACGTGAGCGTCGCGAAGACATTCCTATGCTCGCACAGTATTTCTCTTCAACGCTGTCGGCGCGTGAGGGCATACCGCCGCGGTCTCTGACGCCTGACGCGCTGGAGCGATTGAGCGCACTCGATTGGCCGGGCAACGTCCGCGAGCTAAGAAATACTGTCGAGCGACTGCTCATTCTCGCGCCCGACACGCAAGTATCCGCCCGCGACATCGACAGGCTTTCCGGGCAGCGCGTCCTGGACGACGCGGGTCTCGCAAGTCTCGCTCAGTGCCGAACGTTTGAGGAGTTCAAGGATGCCGCCGAACGCGCATTCCTTCTCAACAAGCTCCGCGAGTTCGATTGGAATGTGTCGGAAACCGCGCGGGCAGTCGAGATGCCCAGGTCGAACCTCTATAAGAAGATCGAGCGCTACGCACTTTCGCGCGAGCACACCTGATAGCCATGCCCAACCAAAAAGACCAGAGATGAAAAAGTTCAGCAACTTCATTGCAGGCAAATGGGTGTCCCCCGAATCCGGAGAGTATTTCGACAACAGAAATCCTGCGGATCGTGGGGACATCATCGGAAAATTTCCGCTGTCGGACAGGCGCGATGTAGACGCTGCCGTAGAGAGCGCGCGTCGCGGTTTCGCGGCGTGGCGGCGCACGCCCGCCCCTGCACGCGGTGACGTGCTCCGTGCCGTCGGCGACATCATGGTAAGGCGGAAAGAGGAAATCGCGGACGCGATGACGCGCGAGATGGGGAAGCCACTCACCGAAACGCGTGGCGACGTACAGGAGGGAATCGACACGGCTTACTACGCCGCGAGCGAAGGTCGTCGTCTTTTTGGGAAAACGGTGCCAAGCGAATTGCGAAACAAGTGGGCGATGAGCTACCGCCGGCCGATTGGAGTGGCCGGACTTATCTGCCCTTTCAATTTCCCGATGGCGATTCCCACCTGGAAGATGTTTCCGGCCCTGGTGTGCGGGAACGCAGTGATTTTCAAGCCCGCTGAGGATGTTCCCCACACGGGGACCTTGCTTGTCGAAATCCTGCTTGATGCAGGTTTACCTGCGGAGGTAATACAGCTCGTACACGGACTCGGCGAGCAAGTCGGCGCCGCGATCGTCGACCACCCGGCAATTCCGCTTATCTCGTTCACCGGCTCGACGGACACTGGACGCATTGTCGGCGAAACGTGCGGACGACTTCACAAGCGGCTCTCCCTGGAAATGGGCGGAAAGAACGCGCAAATCGTGATGGACGATGCCGATCTCGATCTGGCGCTCGAAGGCGCGCTGTGGGGAGCCTTCGGCACGACGGGGCAACGTTGTACGGCAACCAGTCGTCTTATTCTACAGAAGAAGATTCACGACAAATTTCTTGGAATGCTCGAGGACCGCGCCAAAGCCCTCAAGCTTGGCGATGGCAGAAAAAAAGGGACCGATGTCGGCCCGCTCATCAACGAGGATTCGCTTCGCAAAGTGGAGACGTACGTCGACATCGGAGAGTCAGAGGGAGCGAAGCTGGTATGCGGCGGTGAGCGGCCGGATAAAATGTCGAAGGGAAATTTCTTTCAGCCCACCATCTTCACCAACGTCAAGGCGGGAAGCAGGCTGGAGCAGGAAGAAATCTTTGGGCCGGTGCTGTCCGTGATAAGGGTCAAGGACGCCGACGAAGCGTTCGCGGTCAACAACGACGTGAAGTACGGTCTGTCCTCATCGATTTACACCAGGGATGTGAACATCGCGTTCCGGGCGCTCAACGAGCTGGACAACGGAATCACCTACGTGAATGCACCAACCATCGGAGCTGAGGCTCATTTGCAGTTCGGTGGTGTCAAACAGACGGGCAACGGTCACAGGGAAGGCGGTTGGGAGGTCTACGAGTTCTACTCCGAGACCAAGGTCGGTTATGCCGATTTTTCCGGAACGTTGCAGCGCGCGCAAATAGATACGTATCTCGGAACGCCAGACTAATCACCGCGGTAAAAGACGGACATGGATGCATTCGAACACAAACGGGCGCACGCGCTCGAGCTCGCTAACAAGAGACGCACTAACAGCAAGCTCTCCTTTCTCGCTCACTGGGCGAAAATTGTCGTAGTTTCGCTGGCGCTCTTCGTCGTAATCAGAGCGTTCGGAGTGGAGGCGTTCAAGATTGCGAGCGGCAGCATGGAGCACACCCTTTTTGAGGGAGACTTCCTGCTGATCAACAAACTCGTTTATGGAGCGGGGATTCCGGGGAGCGGACGCAAGCTTCCGGCGCTCCATGCGCCCCGCCGCGGTGACGTGATCGTCTTCACGTACCCGGTGGATCCGCGCCTGAATTACATCAAGCGGATCGTCGGAATCCCCGGCGACACCCTCGAGATGCGCGACGCGATTCTTATCCGCAACGGCAAGACGATCAACGAGACCTACGTCGAGCGGAACCCCGGCGAGGCAGACCAGCCGGACGACGATTTCCGCTGGCAGAAGGCGTACTTAGTCGGTTCCGCGGCGGTCTCCAATTACAATCCATCGCGTAACAATTGGGGACCTTTGGTCGTCCCTCCACATGACTACTTCGTCCTCGGAGATAATCGCGACAACTCGTCGGATTCGAGGTATTGGGGCTTCGTGGCCGACTCACTTGTGCGCGGCCAGCCGATAGTGGTCTATTATAGCTACGCGCCGGACACTGGAGACCGCCTGGACTGGCTGACTCATTTACGGTGGAAGCGCTTCGGAGAGCTCATTCACTAGTCCGCACGTCGCAGTCGTTTTGCAGCTCGGACACGTGACTGATCTCTTGTTCTCGAGAGGATGATGCTATTGCTATGAAGGCATCGACGAATCGGAAATCGACCGTCGACGAAGGGTCGCTCGATCAGTACCTCCGGGACATCAGCGTCTTTCCCCTCATCAGTCGCGAGAAAGAAGTCGAGCTCGCGCAGCGCATCCGCAAGAACGATCAGGAGGCGCTGGACACTCTGGTTCGCTCGAACCTTCGCTTCGTCGTATCTGTGGCGAAGAAATACCAGAACCAGGGCGTATCGCTCTCGGATCTGATCAATGAGGGGAACCTCGGTCTCATCCGCGCAGCGCACAAATTCGACGAGACGAAGGGAATCAAGTTCATCTCGTACGCTGTATGGTGGATCAGACAGTCCATCCTGCAGGCGCTCGCCGAGCAATCGCGTATCGTGCGTGTGCCATTGAACCGTGCCGGAACCCTTCATCGCATCGGTAAGAGAGCGAGCAGCCTCCTTCAGGAGCTTGGACGCCAGCCGACCAACCTCGAGATCTCCGAGGGAATGGACATCAGCGAGGACGAAGTCGCCAAGACGATGATGATCTCGCAGGTGCATTTGTCGCTCGACGCGCCAATGACGCCCGGCGAGGACAATCGGCTGCTCGATTATCTCCCGGACAACATGAATCCGACTCCGGACGAGATCACCTTCGAGAAAGCGTTGTCAGAGGCAATCGAAGAATCGCTGTCGTCGCTCAAGGAGCGCGAGTCAAAAATCCTGCGTCTTTATTTCGGATTGGATGGCGCGGATCCCATGACGCTCGAGGATATCGGTACACTCCTCCAGATAACGCGCGAGCGGGTGCGACAGATCAAAGAAAAGGCACTCCTCAAGCTCCGTCACAATTCGCGGCGACGCTCACTCGAATCGTTCCTCGGCTAATCGCAGTGCGTCGAAAACCCGCGACTCGCACGTGGGTCGCGATCTGCCTTCCGGTCGTGCTCGCGTTGATGTCCCCAAGTGGGATCGCGAACGCCCAGACGAAGTGGGACAGGTACAAGCCCGGCACGCTCGGCGCCATTATGGAGATGCACGATTCCACCATTCGTGCCGAGTGGGATGAGAGCAAGACTCCCGGCGAGCACTTCAGCGGCGACGACTTCCCGACGATCACAACGGTTACCTACAAGGGCGACTCGAGGGCCCTGGATCCTGTCCGTCTCGAGCTTCTGCGCAGGTGGGGGCTGACGATGATGCGCGACAGTTCCATTGCGCAGGACTTTCATCGCGAGTATTTGTTCCAGGAAGGCCGGCGTCTGCTCTGGCTGCCCGTGCAGGACGTCGTCGCAAGTTATTTCGTCAAGGAGCTCAAGCCCGGCCAGCAAGTGCGTCTCTACGTAATGTTTCTGGGTGCGTATTATGAGGGCAAGGAAATCACCTGGGCTTTTATCGTCAATGAATTCACGGCGGGATCGGTCAGGCGCTAGTTCCGGCAGAGCAGCCGGGCGAGCTCGTTGGACTCGAGCGTTGCGAGGGCTCGCACTGCCCGCGCTCATTGCGTGCGCAAGCACTGCTTCGCCTCGACCATCGCCACGCGAGCGAGTGATCGCTCGGACGGACGCAGAGGTAATGCGGTCGTACGAGAGCCCACGAGCGGGGACCGCAATCGTGCGCGCTACGCCTGAGCGCGCACTGGCTGCGCTCGACGCAGCGTACGCCGAGCTCGGAATCGAAGTGAAATTGCGGGAGCCATCGCGCGGTCAGATTGGAAACGAAAACTTCAGCCGGATGTACAGATTGGCGCACACGCCTCTCAGCGATTACGTCGGCTGCGGGGTGACCAGTTTGGGCGCGGCGGCGGACAGCTATCGCATAACGATGTCGCTCGTTTCGCAGGTGACGGCCGTGCCCGAGGGCACGAGAATCGATACGCAGCTCTTCGCCCGTGCGGAAGACATGGGGTCCAGTAAGGGCGCAATCGGCTGCCAAAGCCTCGGCACCCTGGAAGCAAAGGTGAATGAGCTTGCTGCCACGCACCTGGGCGGCTGATCGTCTAGTCCCGACTGGTTGAATGCCGGAGACAATTTGCATCAGGGCCGCGACGGCCAGCGATGCTCCGGCCCTTAGCGTGCTCCTCGAGCAGCTGGGTTATCCTGCCTCCGAATCTCACATCCCAGCGCGCCTGAACGCGCTGAAAAATTTCCCTCGAGCAGAGGCCTTCGTCGCGACCGACGGGTATGGAGAAGTGGTCGGCCTAGCGACGGGGCACATTTTTCCATCGATACACGACAATGGACCGGTCGCGTGGCTGACGACGCTCGTCGTGTTGGAGGAAGCGCGCGGCGCCGGCATCGGCTCGGCGCTCGTACGTCATGTAGAAGAATGGGCGGCGGAAAATGGGGCGAAGAGACTGTCATTGACCTCAGGCCTGCACCGCAAAGCGACTCACGAATTCTATGAGAAGAGGGACTACGAAAAGACGGGGCTGAGGTTTACGAAGTCGCTGGGATAGAAAGGCAATACGAAAAACGCCCGGTGATCTCGCGAGATCACCGGGCGCTCTGACTTCGGTTGTAAATATTTACTGCGCTACGCCTGCGGCTCCATGATTTCCATTCGTTCCTGGGCCGTTCAGTCCGGTCCGGCATCCTTGCGGACTTACGTTGGACCAATTCTGCTGGATGAGGAACTGTTTACCACCAAAGTTGACGTTCCAGAAATCGAGGCCGTTGAAAGCCGTGGTCGGCCCGTAAACGTACGCGCACTTATCACCGTTCTCCTCGCCCTGAACATCATACCAGCCGGCGAAGAACGGAGGCACCGTCAAGCTTACGGGGTCGGTCGCTGTCTCCTCTGTTTCGTGGGTGAGGCCGCTAACGGTGGCATCAGCGCCCAGGTCTCCGTTCGGACCATTCGTGAGGAAGGTGCACACGAAATTATGCTTGGACGGATGATCCGGATTGAACTCCGCATCGTAGGGCATAGCCCCGAACTGCACGATGGGACCGCCGTCGTTGAACCAGTACCCGGAATGGAACGCGCAATAGTCAAGCTCGTCGTTTGAGAAACCGCCACCGAGGTTGACGCCGGGCCCCGTGAAAATCATGTACAAGGTATTCGGATCGTACTTTAGAGTCCCGTTCGCAAATCCTGACTCGATCAGAAAGACCATGTCGTCCTCCGAAACCGTGTTGCCCGGATTCGGCGCGTTCTGATTCGCTGCCCAGAACGACTTATAGTCCATCCAATCCTTGATGAAGTTCTGGTCTTTGTTGCCGATCTCATCGAAGTACGTGCTGTTCGTGTTCCAATAGGCCGACTTCGCGAGATTCTTCAGATAGAAGCCCACAAGTGAGTTATCGGTTTCCCCATTTCCCGAAGTGCCTGGCCGCGGGCCGTTACGATAAATCGTGGTTGGCGAGTAATAGATTGCAGCAATGCTCTGCTTTTGGATCACGCCTCCGCCCCAGTACTGAATATTCAGCGGTGCGGCCGCGGCCACGGCGTCGTTTCTCGCGGCAAGGGACGATAGCGTTACGCCTCCCGAGCCAAGGGCGACGGGCAGCTGATAATGAGCTGGCGCGAAGGAGTGTGGAGCGAGCTGCGAGCCCTGAATGTGGCTCACGTGAGCGTTGACAGCTTTGACTTGGCTCGTGGGCGCAACGACGTCGGTCGAACAGGCCGCAAGCGCGAATGCGGCGAGCAGTGCAACGGATTGGATCTGACGATGCATGTAGGTTCCCGGTGAGGAGTGGCGGCGGGTGCGAGGCGTGGGGATAATTTACGAAGCTCTGCAGTAGCCCGCACGACGCGGGGCGACCGCTGGCAAGGCGGAAACATGTGTAGTAACCACACCGCTGTCAATAAATTTCTCCATCGGTCAATGGGATTTTACAAGAACAAAACATTCTCAATCCAAAATCGCGATTCTTCAACGCGATTACATTTCGGCCATGCCTCAACAAGCTTCCTTCGATGTCACCACCGGCGTCGACCTGCAGGAGGTCGACAACGCGGTGAACCAGACGCAGAAAGAGATCGCCCAGCGATATGACTTCAAGGGATCGCCTGCGACCATCGAGCTGAACCGGACGGAAGGCAAAATCTCCCTCACCGCCGAGAACGACTACAAGATGCAGGCGCTCTGGGATGTGCTGCAAACCAAATTGATCAAGCGCAGCGTACCGGTGAAGAACCTCGATCCGGGTGACATCAAGCCCGCTGGCGGCGACACCGTTCGACGCGACATCGCGCTCAAGATGGCTCTCGATGGCGAGACCGCAAAAAAAGTCGCCGCCGCCATCAAGGAAGCCAAATTGAAAAAGGTTCAGGCCGCAATTCAGGGCGACCAGGTGCGCGTCACGTCACCATCGCGAGACGACCTTCAGGAGGCAATTTCCCTCCTTCGAGGGAAAGACTTCGGCGTCGAGCTCAAATTCGGCAATTACCGCTAAGTGTCCCGCCTCCCGAGATACTCCAGTCTCTACGCACGGTGAAGGTCGGCGTAATCACCCTCGGCTGCGATAAGAATACCGTCGACACCGAGCGCTATCTCGCCCAGCTCTCGGAGCACTCCGCAGAATTCACCCCTGATCTGGCCGACGCCCAGCTGATAATCGTCAACACGTGCGGCTTTATCGACGCCGCGAAAAAAGAATCGATCGACGCGATGATCGAAGCCGCTCGATTCAAGAACACCGGACGCTGCCAGGCGGTCGTGGCGGTCGGATGCATGATCGAGCGTCACAAAGACGAGCTCCTGGATGCGCTTCCTGAAGTTGATCTCTTCCTCGGCGCATCCGAGATGCAACGATTGGTTCCGGAACTGAACGAACGCGGGCTTCTTGGCGAATCGATCGAGGATCTGCATCCCGGTACCCGTATTTTCGCTGGCGATCTACCGCACGTGCGGTATCTCAAAATCAGCGAAGGCTGCGATCATGGATGCGCGTTCTGCGCAATTCCGTTGATGCGGGGAAAGCACAGATCGTTCGCGATGGACGAGATCGTGCGCGAAGCACAGCTCCTGGAGCTCCAGGGTGCACGCGAGATCAATCTCGTAGCACAGGATCTTGCGCACTACGGTCGCGACACGCGCGACGGCGTGAAACTCCAAGACCTGCTGCAGGCGCTCGTTGCAAATACCTCGGTTCCCTGGATTCGGATGCTTTATCTCTATTCAGCGGGCATCACGGATCGATTACTGGAGGTCGTTGCGGGCGAGCCGCGAATCCTTCCGTACCTCGACATGCCAATTCAACACGGATCAGACGAAGTGTTGATGCGCATGCGCCGCCCTGAGCGAAAGCGCACAATCCGCGAGCGCGTCAGCAAATTCCGCGACGCGGTGCCGGACGTCGCTATCCGGACGACGTGCATCGTTGGGTTCCCGGGCGAGACCGAGGAACAGTTCGAGGAGCTGCTTGAATTTCTCCAGGAAATCCGGTTCGAGCGCGTCGGCGCATTCACTTACTCCCCGCAGCAGGGCACGCGCGCCGCGCAATACGCGGACGACGTACACGAGACCATCAAACGCGAACGGTTGGAGCGGCTTACCGAAGTTCAGCGAGCGATAACCGCTGAACGTTATGAGTCTCGCGTTGGGCGATCGGCGATCGCGCTCGTGGATAGAGCGGACGTCGCGAGGGGGACTTCCCAGGCGAGACTTCCGTGGCAAGCCGACGATATCGACGGCATGACGAGGCTCGACCAGGTCCTGGCGCCGGGAACGATGGTGAACGTTGCAGTGGAAGAAGTAGTGGACGACTACGATTTCAAGGCGTCGGTGATACGCGTTGAATCGCCACCGATCACTCGAGCGTCACGGAGTTCTCGCGAACTTCCCCTGGGCCCGCAATCGATAGGGAGTTACGGGCGATAGATGGCCGAGCGACAAATGCGTTCTGCGGAAGTCATGGAGCGAGCGCGCGAGGTTTTCCCCGGAGGAGTGAATTCCCCGGTTCGCGCCTTTCGTGGAGTAGGGGGCGATCCCGTCGTGGCTGCACGCGGCGAGGGCGCGCGGATCTGGGATGTTGAGGGCAAGGAGTACATCGATTTCGTGCTCTCGTGGGGCGCGCTGGTTCTCGGACACGCAAGCCCTATCGTGCTCGATGCCTTAGCTCGCGCGATGCAGGATGGCACGAGCTTCGGCATGCCCACCGAGCTCGAGGTGTTACTCGCTGAGCTCATTCGCGAACGCATGCCCCATGTTGACATGATGCGATTCGTCTCGAGTGGCACCGAAGCAACCATGAGCGCGATACGACTTGCGCGCGCGTCGACCGGCAGGGACTGGATCCTCAAATTCGAGGGCTGCTACCATGGCCACTCGGATTCTTTTCTCGTCCACGCCGGGTCTGGCGTGGCCACGCTCGGGCTGCCGGACTCCCCCGGGGTTCCGGCGCAACTCGCTGCGCTGACGCTCAGCGCTCCGTTCAACGACCTGGATCGCGCGACGACTTTGATAAGGGGGAACGAGGGCAGGGTTGCCGCGATAATCGTGGAGCCCATAGTCGGCAATTCCGGGTTCATCGAGCCGGAGCCGGGATTTCTCGAGGGACTTCGAAACCTGGCGGATGAGTCGGGAGCTCTTCTGATTTTCGACGAAGTGATGACGGGATTCCGAATCGCGCCCGGGGGCGCCCGCCAGCGGTTTGGTGTAACTGCGGATCTCACGACCCTCGGGAAAGTGGTCGGTGGAGGCCTCCCCGTTGCGTTGTACGGCGGTCGCCGCGAGATCATGGAGCGGATTGCTCCTTCGGGTCCTGTATACCAGGCTGGCACTCTCTCTGGTAATCCGCTCGCAATGGCGGCTGGCCTCGCAACTCTTTCGACGCTAACGGCCGGCCTGCACGGACGGATCGAAAGCAGAACCGCGATTCTGGTCGGAGGCTTGCAAAAGATCGCCGATGATCTTGGGATTCCCTTTATCACGGGGTCCGCCGGGTCGATGTGGGGTTTCTTCTTCAGCTCGCGACCCGTTCGGAATCTCTCCGACGCGAAGCGATCTGACGTCGAATTCTTCCGTCGCTTCTTCCATGCGTCGCTCGAGAGGGGGATTTATCTGGCCCCGTCGGCTTTCGAGGCGTGCTTTCTGTCGGCGGCGCACGGAGACGCGGAAGTGGAAACGGCCTTGTCGAGGTTCAAAGATGCAATGGAATCAGCTGCTACCTAAACGAATCCGATTGACACCGCGGCTTGTATTCGCGAGCCTGTGCGGAGTCGCGGGAATCGCGTCCTGCGTTTCTCTTTCATCCCCGCGGGGCACCAGCGCCAACATCCCGGTAGCGAGCGGCAACTACCGGAATGGCAGAAACCAGCTTGTCCGAATAGCGCTCGAGACGGGCGGCGCTGAATCCCGGATCGGTGCAACCGGCGATTGGGCCATCTATGGTCCGGACGAACGCTCACCGATCGCGCAGCTCAGAAGCAACGATACGATCACACTCTCAGCCCCGGCGGACTGCACCAACGGTGCTCAGAGTTGTGCCAGGCGATTTCGACTGATTCCAAACGTCAACGTGCCGAATGGCGTCGGGCCAATCGTCGCGCGGCCGGTCGGTGATGCGTCTTACATCACGTGGAATGGGAAACGCTATCACGGCGACCTGGTCGTGAGCGTGAGTGATTCGGGCGCGCTTGTAGTCAACCGCGTACCGATGGACTCCTATTTGACGGGAGTCGTCCCGCTCGAGATCGGAAATCGTACCCCCGCCGAGATGGCAGCTGTCGAAGCGCAGGCGGTGGCAGCTCGCACCTACGCGTACAAACACCTCACGCCTGCGCGCGCCTTCGACATGTACGCGACCGTGCAGGATCAGGTCTACGGTGGGATCGATGCAGAAAAACCTCTGGCAACTTCGGCGGTAAATTCGACGGCGGACGTCGTGGTGCTTTACGATGGGCAACCGATCAGCACGCCATACCATTCAACATGCGGTGGTAGCACAGCCGCCGTTACGGAAGTTTGGTATGACCAGCCCGACGAACCATATCTTCGTCCGGTAAGCGATCGAATTCCGGGAACGAACAATTACTATTGTGATCCTTCTCCCCGCTTCAGCTGGACGCAGACTTACGATGCGGACGAATTGCAGTCAGTGATGGAGAAGTACCTCGCTGCATACACAAACGCGCCAAAAACCAAGCTGGGCCGGATTACAGGCATATCGGAAGACGGGCGAACTGCATCGGGCCGAGTCGCGGTATTGGCGGTGCGCACGGAGAGCGGCACTTACACTCTTCGCGGAAATGACATCCGGTTCGTGCTGCGCGATCCAAAGGGAACGATCCTCAACAGTACGTTGTTCAGTCTCGATGCGACGACGAGCGGCGGCGAAGTGTCGCACCTGACGCTCACGGGCCGGGGCTACGGTCACGGGATCGGGATGTGCCAGTGGGGCGCAATCGGCAGGGCGCGCGCGGGCCAGGATTATCGTACGATTCTAGCGACCTATTACCCGGGGACCACGATTGGCAGAATTGCCGCTTAGCGCGAAGGAATCAAAATCGAACAGCGCGAACGTTCGACTTGGTCTGGTTGGAGCGGGTGCGATCGCGCAACTCGCTCATCTTCCGGCGCTCTCGAAGATAAAGGGCGCGGAGCTGGTCGCTCTCTGCGATAACGATGGCCCGAAGGCCAGTGCGATAGCCGAGCGGCTCAAGATCCCGGACGTATTCACCGACTTTGAGGATCTGCTCGAGCTGGACGAGGTGGACGCAGTCGTGATCGCTACGCCGAACCACCTTCACGAGCCGCACGTTCTGCGCGCGCTCAAGTCGAAGGTCGATGTCTTGTGCGAGCGCCCGTTGTCCCTCACATCACGTGGAGTCGAGCGCATCCTTGCGGCGGCCAAGCAATCGGGGAGAAAAGTTGTAGTCGGCAACAACCACCGATTCAGAAGCGATGTGCAGCAGCTTTACCGTTTTCTCCAAGGCGGAGAGCTGGGTCGGATGATCGGCGTACGGGCAGGGCACTATCAATTTGCGGCGTCGCGCGTTGGTTGGCGTTTCAGGCGGCCTGAGGCGGGCGGTGGTGCTTTCTTCGAGCACGGTTACCCGCTGGTAGATCTCGCGCTCTGGCTGGCAGACTTCCCCGACCTCGTTCGAGTGACCGCGCACATGGACCGCACCCGAGGCGCGACGACCGTCGAGGATTCGATGATCGTCAACGTCGAATGCGCGGGTGGAATCAGCTTCAGCTTCGACGTGTCGTGGTCCTACGTCGGACAGGAGGAGCGCTGGTGGTTCGAAGTTCTTTCCGGTCGCGGAAGCGCGAGGCTCGCCCCGCTTCGCGTCGTGAAGATGTTGAATGGGAAACCGACCGACGTTTCGCCGAGCGGAGCCGCCGCGCGCGAGAGCGTATTCCTCCAGTCGTATCGCGCCGAGCTCGCGCATTTCATCGCAGTCGTCAATGAGGACGCTGCCTACGAGCCGCCGGACGATCAGCTACTCGTGATGAAGCTGATGG
>JBOHTB010000035.1:0-21758 GCA_050733435.1 Gemmatimonadaceae bacterium
CCAGACTACATGAACGCGTGGTGGAACGTCGTGAATTGGAAAGAGGTCGAGAAACGGTACTCCTCTGAGTGAGGCGCGGCATAGGGGCTTCTGTTGGGCGCGACTTAGAGATGGCTTCGCGTGGCTGGCATCCACAAAACCGAAGCAGGGAGCCGCAAGCGTTGCAGCCGTAGCTCTTGGCTCTCATGCTCGCATTCTCTCTCTTCGCTTCGACTGGGCACTCTGACAAGAAGTGCCTCGGATAATCCGGAGTGAGCTGATTAATCGGACCGATCGGTTTGGCGGTCTAGCTACTTGCACCGGAGCGGTGATTTTTTTGTTGTTTGCGTTGAGAGCGCGTCTTGGCTTTCCCAGAGAGCGGAACTGCAAGTTCAACTGAACACTACACGCTACCAGGGAATCGCGGCCCGTTGACCGCTACTCGCTCGGACTCCGTGGTCCATGCTTGAAAATCTGTAAGCGCGCGCTTTTTAGGCGAGTAGCGCGTCGCGGGTAGCGACCAGCCGGCAGCGTATCGTGTTCCGTTGCAGTTCCACGCGTCCGAGCGGCAGTTCATAGAAATCCCGGCTCCCGGGCGACAAACTCTCACGCTAGGCGGAGCGATCGCACTTTGATCCGGAGGATCAGAGTAATCCGAAGGCACCCTCGTCAGAGTGGCCCGTCGCCGCTCGCCCAAGAATGCGAGTATGAAAGCCAGTGGCTACGGCTACAAAGCCTGTAGCTCCCTGCTTCGGTTTTGTGGACGCCAGCTTCGCGAAGCCATCTCTAAGTCGCGCGATTGAAGCAGCCTCTACGCCGAGTCATCGGGCGGCCTCTCCCTCAAGGTAAGTGTACCCCTCGAGCCCCGCGATGTAATCGGCTATGAAGCCGTTTGCCTCCGGGCGCGCGAGGGTGCTTGCGTTCGCCACCTTGCGTCTGAATGTCGCGAGAAGATCCGACGCCCGAAACTGAACGTAGGCGAGCACCTCGGTCACGGTATCGCCGTGAACGAGATCTGTAACCTCGTACCCACTCGTCGGCGACAGGCGAATGTGCACCGCGTTGGTGTCGCCGAAGAGATTGTGGAGGTCACCCAGGATCTCCTGGTAGGCCCCGGTCAGGAAGATTCCAATGATGTAGGGATCGCCATCGTTGAACGGGTGGAGCTCGAGACTGGGCCGCGACGTCCGGTCTCCGATGAACTTTTCGATTTTTCCGTCGGAGTCGCACGTCACATCCTGGAGCGTTCCGCGACGCGTGGGCTCTTCGTTCAGACGGTGGATCGGCATGATAGGAAATATCTGATCGATCGCCCAGCTATCCGGCAACGACTGGAACAGCGAGAAATTGCAGAAGTACCTGTCGACCATCGTCGCCTCGAGATCGTCGATGATATCCGAGTATTCGTCGCGATCTCGCTGCGCAATCTTCACGACCGCCGCAATTGTCGAAAGGTAGATCTGCTCGGCGATCGCCCGGTCGCGGAGTGTGAGGACGCCACTGTTGAACAGCTCCTGTGCGCGCTCTTTGTCGAATGTCGCGTCGTGGTACACTTCGCGTACACGCTTCTTCGAGACTCTCTTGGACAGCGCCACGTAATCCGCCGCCATCTCGTGTAGAAGCGTGTGGTCGTCTTCGGTGAGTTCCGGAACGGCGTTGTCAGCCTGCGACTCGACGTCGATGACGCTCAGCAAGAGCAACGCGTGGTGCGCCGTTAGCGCGCGGCCAGACTCGCTGATGATGTGCGGCATCGGGAGCTCGTGCTCGCGACATGACTCGGCCAGCGTGTAGATGACGTCGTCGGCGTACTCCTGAAGCGTGTAATTGACGCTCGCCTGCGACGTCGAGCCGCTGCCGTCGTAGTCGACGCCAAGCCCGCCCCCGACGTCGACGTGCGTTATGTCTACGCCCAGCCCGCGGAGCTCGGCGTAGTAGCGCGACACCTCCTGCAGTCCCGCCTTGATGTAGCGGATGTCGGTGATCTGTGAGCCGAGGTGAAAGTGAATCAGCTTGAGTATGTCGAGGCGGTCGAGCGCTTTGAGCTTGTCGACGAGCTTCACCAGCTGCGCCGTGCTCAGGCCGAACTTCGATTTTTCTCCACCGCTTTTTGCCCAGCGGCCCGAGCCCTCCGAGTAGAGCTTGATCCGCACGCCCGCCATCGGCTTCACGCCCAGCTCGTCGGCGACCTGTAGTAGCACGTCGACTTCACTTAGCTGCTCCAGCACGATGAAGACCTGGTGCCCGAGCTTTTGTCCCATCAGGGCGAGGCGCATGAACTCTTCGTCCTTGTAGCCATTGCACACGATCAAATGATCGGTGTGCTCCGCGAGCCCAAGGACCGCTTGGAGCTCCGGCTTGCTTCCGCACTCGAGGCCGACGCCCGCCACTTTGCCGAACTCGACGATTTCTTCCACGACGTGCCGCTGCTGATTCACCTTGATCGGGTAGACCGTGGTGTAGCCGCCCTGGTAATTGTACTCCTCACGGGCGCGGGAAAATTTTTCGTTGAGCGACTCGATTCTCGAGCGAAGGATGTCTGAAAACCGAAGCAGCAGAGGAAGCCCTACTCCCTGCTCTTCCAGATCGTTGGCCAGCTCGAACAGATCCAGCTCTCGATCGGTTTTTTCGCGATCTGGACGGACCACGACGTGTCCAGCGTCATTTATCCCGAAGAACCCGATGCCCCATCCGTCGATGTTGTAGAGCACGCGCGCCGAGTCGATTGTCCATGGCTCCGCGGGCGGGGCGGGTGGCGGAGGTGGTGCATGCTTCGGCGCGGGCGGAAGGTGCGTGCTCGTCATCTCACCATTTTATGGTATAGCGCCCCCGAGTGGTACCGGAAGATTGTCACGGATAAATCGTTTGGATCTTCCAGCCGTTTTCTGCGCGCGTGTAAAGGTGACGCTCGTGGAGTCGATTGGGTTTCGCCCTCCAGAACTCGATCGTCTCGGGCCGAACCCGAAACCCCGACCAGAACGCCGGACGAGGAACGCTCTTTCCTTCGAATTTCTTTTCGCACTGGACGACGCGTTCGTCGAGAGCGGTTGGCGTCTCGAGCGGCAGGCTTTGTCGCGAAGCCCAGGCGCCAATCTGACTCGGCCTTGCTCGCGTGGCGAAGTAAGCATCCGCTTCCGCATCTGCAACTTTCGTCACACTTCCCTCGACCCGGACCTGGATGTCGATTGTCGGCCAATAAAAGCAGAGCGCCGCCTTGGGGTGCGCGAGCAGATGTCTCCCCTTTCGCCCTTCGTAGTTCGTATAGAACACGAAGCCACGCTCGTCGAGCGCCTTGAGAAGCACGATTCGCACTGACGGCTGTCCGCCTTCTTCGACCGTTCCAAGTGCCATTGCGCTTGGATCGGGAAGGATCGAGCGATCGATTTTTTCTGCCCGGGCGTAAACCTGCCTGAATCGCTCGATCGGATCCGCCGGGATCAACTAATACCTCGCCATGCTCGGGTCGACTTCATCGATCCACCGGAGAATTCCCCCAGCCAGATTACGGACTTCGCTCACACCCGCTTCGGCGAGTTGCTCGGCGGCAACACGGCTCCGGCCTCCGACCTTGCAATACAGCACGGTTTCACGGCGCTTGTCGAGATGGGGAATCTCTTCTCGGATTCGCGACAGAGGGACGAGTCGCGCACCGGGAATGTGGCCTATCTCCCACTCATACGGCTCGCGCACATCGATTATCTCGAGGTTTTCGCCCTGCTGAAGCCGAAGCGCGAGCTGCGAAGGCTGGATCTCCTGCACTTCCCCGCGAGAGTGCGCTCCCGGACCCGCGCAATACTCATCGTAGTCGATGAGCTCCTTGATCTCGTGCGTTCCGCAGGCCGGGCAGTCAGGATCATTTCGAATTGCAAGCGTTCGGAACGACATTGTCATCGTGTCGATCGTGAGCAGTCGCCCGACGAGCGTGTCGCCAAGACCCAGAAGCATCTTGATGGCCTCTGTAGCCTGGATTGTTCCGACGAGTCCGGGAACCACGCCAAGGACTCCTCCCTCCGCGCAGCTCGGAACGAGATCGGGAGGCGGTGGGTCTCGGAAGAGGCAACGATAGCATGGCCCGCCAGGAGCACCAAACACCGAGGCCTGTCCTTCGAACCGGTACACGCTTCCGTACACATTGGGAATGCCGAGGATCACCGATGTGTCGTTCACCAGGTATCGAGTCGCGAAATTGTCGGTGCCATCGATTATGAGATCGTAGCCGCGAGCAATTCGCAGGGCATTCTCTGAGGTAAGCCGAGCTTCATAGCTCTCGACGGCAACGTTCGGATTGATGTCGAGCAGGCGGTCGCGAGCCGAATCGATCTTTGGACTGCCAATGCCAGACGAACCGTGAAGAATCTGGCGTTGAAGGTTGGAAAGATCGACAGTGTCGAAATCGACGAGTCCGATGGTTCCGACCCCGGCGGCTGCCAGATACAACGCCACCGGAGAACCGAGGCCTCCCGCGCCAACGAGCAGCACTCGCGCTCGCTTGAGCGTCTGCTGCCCCTCGACCCCGACCTGAGGAAGGAGAATGTGGCGGCTATATCTCGTTAGCTCTTCGCGCGTGAGAGGGCCGATTTCTTGGCCTTCGGTTTCAGCGTCCATGGTATATTCCTGCGTCACGCCGCAACTCAGTTCCCATACAGGACGCTAACGATTGTGCGCCGTTCGAGCAACGCTCCGCACATTCGGCGAATCGATGATTTTCAGACGCTTTTACGACGACAATCTGGCGCAAGCGAGCTACCTGATCGCGTGTGAGAGAACGCGAGAAGCGGTGGTGATCGACCCCAATATCGACATTGCGCAATACACGCGAGCGGCCGGCGCTGAACGTCTGCGAATCGCCCACGTCACGGAGACCCACATCCACGCGGACTTCGTATCTGGGGCGCACGCTCTCGCTGAAGTTGCGGGCGCGACACTCCACCTCTCCTCGGAAGGTGGAGAAAAATGGGGTTACACGAAAGACGCGATTTCACGCGGGCACGCGCTCAGGAACGGCTCGGAGATCACCGTGGGCGCAGTGCGCCTGCGTGCGCTCCACACGCCTGGTCACACGCCTGAGCATCTCGTCTTTCTCGTCTCCGATCTCGCTCGCGGCGACCAGATCATAGGGGCTTTCACCGGAGATTTCATTTTCGTCGGTGAAGTCGGGCGCCCGGATCTTCTGGAGCGCGCGGCAGGCGCCACCGGCACGACGGAAAAGGCGGCGAGGGATCTCCATCGCTCGATCGGTGAGTTCCTCCGGCTTCCCGATTTCGTCCAGATTTGGCCAGGCCACGGTGCCGGCTCCGCCTGCGGAAAATCGTTGGGAGCGATGCCGCAGTCGACGCTTGGGTACGAGCGCCTGTTCAATTGGGCATTGGCTCCGATGAAGGAAGATGAGTTCGTACAGCGAGTGCTCGAAGATCAGCCGGTTCCCCCGCGCTATTTCGCGCGCATGAAGGACATCAATCGGTCAGCGAACGCATCACCGCCCGTCACGATTATTCCGATCGAGCTTCCGCTCTCTGAGATGGAGACAGCGCTGCACAACGGGTCCGCGATCGTGGACACACGACCGACCGAGAAATTCGCGGTCGGACACATTCCGGGTACGCTCAATATTCCGCGTAACAAAAGCTTTCTGAATTGGTTCGGCGCGCTGGTCCCCGCTGAGGGCGACGTCTATCTGATCACCGAGGCGGAGAGCGATGACGCGCTTTGTCTCCTGTTCGCCGACCTCGCGAAGATCGGCGCGAGTCAACCGCGCGGTTATTTCGGTCATCGGATATTCCGGAACTGGCAGAGCTCGCACGGAACGCTGGAGAACATTCCGCAAGTCGACGCAGTCTCCCTGAGCGCCCTCGCTCGCAGCAGCGGCGTCCAGGTAATCGATGTGCGGGGACCCGATGAATGGAGACATGGTCATCTCCCGGGCGCCATTCACATTCCGCTCGCGGCGCTGCCCGAACGGATGGACGACCTGGCAACAACTATTGAAACCGTGCTTCAGTGTGGTGGCGGCGCACGCTCATCGATCGCAGCGAGTCTCCTGAAGGCCGGAGGAATGACGAAGATCTCGAACCTGGCAGGAGGCTTCGAAGGTTGGGTAGATAGCGGGCTTGAAGTGGAGAGAGACCGGACGAGTCCGGGCGATCTCTCTTCGCGCAACGCCTAGGTCGACGCGGTCATGAGTCATCCGGCGATCGTCTCAGCCCAGCTTGGCCGGCGACGCGCGTACGAGGAGCCGGCAACGTGGAGTGAACGCCTTGCTGCCCTCAGGTACGTGCCGGCCCTTTTTCGACTGATTTGGCAGACGCACCACGTCTACGCCATCGCGATGGTGGTTCTCCGCGTCCTGAGATCCTTCGTGCCGGTCGCGACTTTCTGGGTCGGCAAATTGATACTCGACACCGTGATCGCGGCGAAGGCGGGACACGGAACGCTGACGCAGCTCTGGCGATATCTCGCGCTCGAGATCGCGATCGTACTCACCGGAGAAATCCTCGCCCGCGCGTCGTCGCTCATCGAGAGCCTGCTCGGCGATCTGTTTTCGAACGCAATGAGCGTTCGGTTGATGGAGCACGCCGCAAAGCTCGACCTCGCGCAATTCGAGGATCCGGAATTTTACGACCACCTCGAGCGCGCTCGCCGTCAAACGGTCGGACGGATCGCCCTTCTCACCTTGCTTCTGTCGCTCTCGCAGGATGCGCTGACGCTCCTCACTCTGGCGGGGGCGCTCATCGCTTACAGCCCGTGGCTGCTCCTGCTCCTCGCTCTGGCCGTAGTGCCGAGCTTCCTCGGCGAAACCCATTTCGCTTCGCTCGGCTACTCGCTCCTCTTCCGCTGGACCCCTGAACGACGACAGCTCGATTACCTCCGCTTCGTCGGCGCGAGCAATACCACCGCGAAAGAGATCCAGATGTTCGGATTGGCTCCGTGGATTACGGAAAAGTATGCGACCCTTTCTCAACAGTTCTACGAAGTCAACCGCGATCTCTCGGTGCGGCGCGGTGCAATCAGTGCCCTGCTCTCGATTCTTGGCACCGTCGGATATTACGCGGCATACGTGATAATCCTGCTCCACGCCGTGCGTGGAGAGATCACGATTGGGATGCTGACCTTTCTCGCGGCGTCATTCGGCAGAGGGCGCGACGTGATCCAGAGCATTCTCCTCTCCGCCAGCAACGTGTTCGAGCAGTCGCTCTATCTGCGCGACCTCTTCGTTTTCCTCGACATGAAGCCGACGATCGAATCCCCGCCGAACGCGCTTCGCGTGCCGGAAAAAATCAGGTCCGGTTTCGTGTTTGAAAATGTCGGGTTTCGCTACCCGGGCAGTGAGAGATGGGCGGTGAGAAACGTCGACATGGCTCTTCGGCCAGGCGAGCGCGTCGCACTCGTCGGAGAAAATGGCGCTGGGAAGACGACAATAACGAAGCTTCTCGCTCGCCTGTACGACCCGACCGAAGGCCGCATCACACTCGATGACATCGACCTGCGCCAATACGACCTCGCGAGCTTGCGTCACGCCATCGGAGTGATCTTCCAGGATTTCGTGCGCTACGACATGCGATTCGACGAGAACATTGGCGTGGGCGAAATCGAATCAGTGCGCAACGACCTGGATCGAAACCACAGCACTCCGTCAGCGATCACGGCGGCGGCGGAAAACTCACTCGCTGCATCGCTTTTGCCACGCTTCACAAAAGGATATCAGCAGATGCTCGGCAGACGATTCGACGACGGCGTCGATCTCTCTGGCGGTGAATGGCAGAAGATTGCACTCGCACGCGCGTACATACGCGACGCGCAGGTGTTAATTCTGGATGAGCCGACCGCTGCTCTGGACGCGCGTGCCGAGTACGAGGTGTTTCTTCGGTTTTCGGAGCTCGTGGCGGGGCGCATGGCCGTCCTGATCTCGCACCGGTTTTCCACCGTGCGGATGGCCGACAGAATCATCGTCCTGCGCAACGGGAAGGTGGAGGAGCAGGGATCGCACGAAGAGCTCCTCGAGAACCACGGGCTTTACCAGGAGCTGTTTGCAATGCAGGCGCACGGCTACCGCTGACGCCTATTGCTCCTCCTCGACCGCGGCAATGTCGATTTCGATCTTCACGTCATCGCCGAGCATGGACGCGCCCTCAACGATTCGGTTCCACGTCATGTTGAAGTCCTTGCGGTTCACCGTAGTCTCGGCCTCGAAGCCCGCTCTCCTTTTTCCGGGAGCGCCGGTCATTGCGGTAAGATGGCCGCGCAGCACGATCGGACGCACGACACCATGCATCGCCAGATTTCCTTCCAGCTCGACAGAGTCGTCGGGCAGTCGCACGACCTTCGTGCTCTTGAAAGTCACGACCGGATTGGCGTCCGCATCGAAGTGATTCGTGCTGCGCAGGTCATCGTCCCGTGCCTCGTTGTTGGTATCGATGCTCGCCGTCTGTGCGGTAACCTCCACCGAAGCAGTGCTCCAGTCATCCGGATCCGCGACGATTGTCCCCCGCCAGATGTCGAACTGGCCCCGGACTTTGCTGACGAGGTGACGGATCGTAAACGAAAGCTCGGAATGCGTCGGATCGATCTTCCAGGTGGAGGGCCCGTGCACCTGGACAGCCACAATCGATTTTTGAGCCGGGAGTGAAGCGCCTTGCGCCGCGACCAGCGTCGGAACAAGGCCCAGAACGAATGAGAACCTGCGGATCATGCCGAATGGTTGTGTTGCTGCTTTCTACTCGGGGATCGGAATGTCGTTCCATCGGGCTTGATCGAAAGTCCCCGGTGGAAAGTCCTCGTTGATTCGGACATTGGCGTACTGCTCCCGCCAGACGGGCCGTCCGTTGCGGATCACCAGGAATTCCGTCGGGATCTGATAGCCCTGTATTTCCTTGTAGGTCTGCACGCGAATGTCGCTGATGATGGTCCGCTCTCCAGCCTTGCTGCTCTGGATGAATCGCACGAGGAGCAAACGATCGGCATCGACCCACAACTGGCTCGAGGTTGTATCTCCCTCCTTCGCGCCCACGACGTAAACGGGTCTGCCCTCCCACTCGTCGCTTCGTATCATCTCAGTGTCAACGTGGAGAGAATCCAGCTCCTGCATGATTTGCGTCACCGGAGCGGCGTAGACATCGGATGTCAGAACGAGCAGCGGATTTACAGAGGGCCTGAAGTCAACGCGAATGCCGTTGTCGAACGACGCTACCTTGTCATCGACCTGCACCAGGCCGCTGCGCTGAGTCGCAGGAAGAAACGCAATTCTCAGTTTGCCCGGCGCCTCGATGTGCTCGTACCACTGTGAATGTTGCTCCTGGCCGGTCGTTGTGTACGCAGTGTTGTTCTGAAGAAAGCTCATTGTCTTCAGGTATTTTCCCGCGTAGAGATCGTGCATCGCGCGCACGACGCCGACCCCGCTGGTAAGGCGAGCGGCAGTTGGCTTGGGAGCTGTCTTGGCTGGAGCTGGGCTTCCGACAGGCGCGGCCGGTGCGCTCTGAAAGTACGAGCACCCGGTAACTGTGAGCGCGGCAAGCAGGATTCTCGAGCGAGTCATTTAATCTCCCAAACCAGTGCGGTACAAAAGACCGTTGAAGAGCAACTTGAACGTACCATGCGGTTGTGAGCGGAAGTAAGGATCGGGACCGTACAGTACCAACATTCCTTTCCCGACGGGCGCCTGCAGGACCTCTGTTACACCGCTTAAATATTTTTGGCCCCACGCCCATCCACTCCGCAGCGGTGTAGGCCCATCGATCCAGACTATCCGCCTGATGCCTTTCGACTCGGCGACTGGGAGCAGTCGAAAGCCAGGCGCATTGTCGTAATAAAAATCGGTGGTTGGCCGAAGGCCCTCGGCGAGCGCTGCCGTCGTGTCCACCCGCATTTTCAGAATTGAGCCCGGCACGTAGAGGCGGGACCGTGGGAGCGCGTGACCGGAGCTGTCGACGAGTGCATTTTCGATGGGCAGTTGTAACTGTGTCGCAAGCTCGGTGGCCGAACCGATCGCGAGTACCGTACCGCCCGCGTTTAGAAATTCAGCTATCTGAGGAACACTCTTCGCCGCAGTGAGCGTCCCGACTCTGTTGCGATATTCCGCTGGCACTTCGTCCGCGCTGACGCGCGACGCACCTCTCGCGCCTTGCCGGCCGAAGCTTACTCCATCGGGGAGAATGAGGACGTCGAACTTCGCTCGGAGATTGCCCGCATCTATTGCGGGCGGATATATGAGCTCATACGGAAACTCGAACTGCTCGAGAACGAAGCGCGCCCAACCAGAGGTGATCGAGCCACCGTATTGATCCCACAGCGCGATCCGCGCCGGCCGAATTTCTCTCAGCGACGCAGGGGACACAGGATTCGCGACCGGCTCGAACGGCATGCCCTTTTCGCGTGCTACGTCACGCAGAACCGAAACCGTACTCGAACTGGCGCTCACGTAGAATGATCCGGCGTCGTAACTGCGACCATTCAAGGTCACCGGCTTTGCGAGCGTGTAGACCTCCTCTCCGTGCGCGAGCAGGCGATTCACGGCAACGAAGGCGTCGTTGATCGAGTGACTGAAGACGTACCCTGACGCGGCACTCGCTACCTGAGACCGCGGAGGCGCGACGAAACCAGGAACCGCAACGAACGGCCCGCTGAACGAATCGAGTATTCGATCGAATCGCACGCCCATCTGGTATGCGAGTGTCCAACCCGCGTTGTCGTAGGGCGGCGTCGGTGGCGCTCCGGGATAAGGAATGTCATTGGGATGGTCCTGCGGCTCGAACATGTCGAGGATGTGCGGACGAAATGCCTGCGCTGTCTTCACGACCAGTGAGTTCGCGGGATAATTCCTGTCGCCCACCGAAAACGGGGCCGTTGCACGCAGCACCACGATTCCCGTTTTGATGAGCGCATTCGCAAATTTGGTCGCGGTCAGAAAGTCGGGCTGGTCAGCGGGTATTATGTATCCGCGCGGATCGCGGTCCGGGGGATTGCGCATGATACTCGTGTACTTCGCCAATTCCTCCGGACTGGATCTGGCGATCCGGGGCGGACCGACGTTGTCCCCGCTCGGTCCTCGGTCGGAATCACGAGGGAGAGCAGCTTCCAGCGCTGCAACTCTCCGTGGCGTCGTGGTCCAGGTGTCCGTGCTCCCACGCTCGATGGAATTTCTTCCCATTCGGTAAATGTTGTACAGTATCGTCTCGCGGTAGCGCGACGCGAAATCCAGGACCGCGCGATTCGCTGTGAGCTCGTACGCGATCGACTGCGAGAAATGCCATCTCTGCGGTTGAATGGGCATGGGCAGATCACCCTTGGGAAGCAGCTTCCCCGGCACGAGCGGGATTTCCGTGGGAGTCGGACTTCCAATCGCCTCGGTCAATAGCCCGATCATGTTGTGGAAGTAGACCGTCGTTCTCAATCCGCCGTTCCACCA
Organism: Gemmatimonadaceae bacterium; assembly: GCA_050733435.1. Lineage (GTDB taxonomy): Bacteria > Gemmatimonadota > Gemmatimonadetes > Gemmatimonadales > Gemmatimonadaceae > UBA4720. The sequence goes on from JBOHTB010000035.1 coordinate 11,375, forward strand.
TGTGGAGTAGTTAGAGCCGCTTCGCATCGTCGCCCCCGCTTTGCCCTCGGCGACGAATCGTGCGTGCATTGCAGCGCCGATCTGATCCAGCTCCATCGGAACGAGCGGATCGAAATTGTAGTTGAACGGATCGCGAAACGGCGGAGCGAAGATCACCGTCCCCGGAGGACCTGTCTGGTGATGGTTGTACATGATCTCTGGATACCAGGCGCGAAACAGAATGCTGTCCATTGCCTGCGTCTCAGGCAGCGAAGCCATGTACGAATCGCGGTTGTTGTCATGACCGGCGTATTTCTCATAAAGACTGGGAAGCCTTGAGGTGGTTCTTTTCAGAGTGTCCGCCTCTCTCAGGTACCAGTTCGAAACGAGATCCTGGCCGTCGGGATTAGCCGGCACGCAGAGAACGATGTCGTCGCGAAGAAATCGCTGAGTCTCGGCGTCGTTTCGACTGACGAGCTCGTAGACGGTTTCGATGAGCTGCTCCGCACCGAGGACCTCGCTCGCGTGGAGGCCGCCATCGATCCACACGACTGCTTTCCCTTCCGCAGCCATCGAATGCGCGTGGGCATCCGTCAAGTCGTCAGCGCGGGCGAGACGCGTTGCGATTTCCTGGTAGTGGGCGAGCTTTCGCTGGTTGGCGGGCGAGGTGATGATTGCCATCCACATCGGCCGGCCCTCCGCGGTAGTGCCGATGCGGACCATTTTCATTCGGTCCGACTCGCGATCAAGCTTCTGCCAGTATTCGATCATCTGCTCGTAGTTCACGAGGAAATAATCGTCTCCAATGTTGTGTCCAAACTGTTGAAGAGGAGAGGTTGTCCCGCTGCCCTGCGCCAACGAGATAACTGGATAGGCGAGGAGCCAACAGACAAGGGATCTGGCAATCAGTCTACGCATTCGATTGGGATGGAGTTACGGTGACGGGGAGCACGCACCACGCGTCGCTCGGTCGAAGTCAATTCGAGCCGGTCGGCCGCACCGCGGAGCCGAAATTTAACGGTCAGACATCAGTGGTGCGCCGAATCGCACGATCACCCGAAGCAATGATGACCCCGGCGAGTACGACCGTGCCGCCGACGAGAGTCGCTGCTGTCGGGATCTGCCTGATGGCTGGGATGAATGCGCCGAGGAGCGTCGCGCCAACCGGTTCGCCAAGTACTGTAAGGTTTACTACGTAGGCGGGAAGAAACTTCATCGCCCAGTTCATTCCCGTGTGGCCGAAGAGCATCGGTCCGATCGCGAGCGCCGCGAAGATGGCTACCTCGCGTGGCGGCTGTGGCCCAAGCGGTACGTGCCGCGAGAGGGCTATGGCGCATAGAGTGACGAACGCCGCCGCGTAGACGATTGCCACATAGGCCCAGATCCCGAGTGTCGCTCGAAGCTTGCGCCCGATGGAGTAGTAAAAGGCCCCTGTAACCGCTGCTGAGACCGCCAGCAGATTGCCCACGAGTGCGGCATTCCCAGCCGCCAGAAACCCGCCATGGAGATCGGGCGCGGCGATGACGACAGCGCCGCCGATTGCCACGGCAATTCCTAACACCTGTCGCCGCGACGGGACTTCGCGCAGCGCGAACGCAGATATCGCGGCGACCACCGCCGGCTGCAGACTGACGAGTGTTACCGACGCTGCAATCGTCGTCAGGTGGATCGATGCGTTCCACGCCCAGAAGTGGAGCGCGAGCGACACTCCGCCGAATAGGGCAAGCGCGAGGTCTCCGCGCCCGATCCGGCGCCAATCACGCCACTCGCCACTCGCCAGAAGGAATCCCGCCACGATCAACAGGGAAAAACCGAGTCTCCACGCGGCAATGGCGATGGGATCGGCATTCGAGAGACGAACGAGCGGACCCGCGATCGAGATCCCAAGCAATGAGACCGCGAGGACTGCGTACGGGTTTCGTTTCATCGGGACAATACGGCTCGCGGCCAGGTGGTCGAGGGTGCGCGAAAAGTATCCGACATTGCGCGCTCGCGCCCCGATCGGCCACGGACGAGCGCAAAAAAAAAGGCCGGCGCGTAGGCGCCGGCCTTTTTTGTCAAACTGGTACTACTCGCTCTTCGGCGCCTTCACGAGGCGCATCTCGGCCGCGGCGCGACCGGCGTGCTTGAGAACCTTGTCGTCGTACTGGTGACAGTTCGGCGTGTTGCGTCCACGCACGCATCCATTGTAGCGAAGCAGGGCCACGCGCGTGTTCGGCGCATCCTGCATCGCCTGCTTCAGAATCTGTACGCCGTGGCAGATGTTGCTCTCGACGTCGAAGAGGTCCGACGAGCCGCAACCCCACTTGCCGCTGTGAAGAGGCATGACCTGCATGAGGCCGCGAGCGCCGACGGAGCTCCTGGCGCGCGGGTTCAGGTCCGCATCTTCGGTGAGGAGGACGCCGACCAGCAGCGCGGGATCGATCTTCTCTTTCTCGCCTTGCTCGACGATCGCGTCGGCAATGCGGAACGCAAGACCGCGGTCGTGAGTGTACTGATTGAGGACCTCACCAATGCGGAACGCCTGCTCGGTTGGACGCGAAGCGTCGACAACGGCCGCAGGAAGTCTCAGGAGTTTCCCGGGGTTAGCGTACACCGGGTGCTGCTGCGAGATAGTCCACACTGCACCGCCGACGAGCAACCCGCCCAACGCAATTGCGTGGGAAGCTGCGCGCATCGCCGACTTCATTGGCGAAGCCAGCTTTGGCGGAGGTGCATCAAGCGGTCTAAGTGACTTCTTCACAGAGTCTCCTGGAATTGGTACAGTCCGAAAGCGCCTAAACGAGTGGGACAAGAACCCTTCCCTTCTCATCGCGATACGCCCGGCCCAACCGATCCGCAAATCCGTGCAATACTTCCATATCCCGTTCTCTCACTCTGTACTGCGCGGCCGTCGTCGGGAGCCTGTATGTGGCGATGCTCTCGTTCGTCGGCTTTTTAACCTGCATCCTTCCCTTCACCAGCTCCGCTCCTCTGGGCTTGGCGAAGTCCCACATCCTTCGTCCAATCTGCGAGTTCGTCAGCGGACATTCAGGATGACGCGCCCTGATGTACCGAATGAAGTACTCGTTGTCGATCAGCTTCTCATGCCCGTCTTCCTGAACTTCGGCCACGGTGATCGCTGGCCTCTGCCCTGGCGGAGTTTGCCACCGCTTCAGATCTTCGGCCTCGAGTGAAACCTGGATCTTTGCGCCCAGCACCGCCGCGACCTGTCGCAAAAGATCGAGCGAGACATTGTAATCCTCGTCATGCTCGATATTGCGAATTGTCGACGACGACACGGGTCTAGAGAGACGTGCCGCAACATCTTCGCGACGGAGGCCTCTGAGCTTCCTGATTCGCTCGAGCTCCCGCCCAATCCATTCTGCCATTTCAATCTATTGTGTTAATGCTGCTGCTGAGATACGTATAACGGTACCTCTATTGACGCATTCGGTCAAGAAAAAGTTTTGAATTTGGAAGAATCCCGGATGCGAGGAAAAGACACCTTTGTGACGCAGTTGAGCAAAAGCATATGTCCTGCTGAGCTTTAGCGCTTACGGGCTTGTCGGTTGGCTGCTCGGGGAAATGTCCGGATTAGCGCCGTGCGGCCAGTGCTGGGTCGTCCAAGGCCCAGAAGGCGTTATTGCGACGTCCCGAAACTGAGCATCTGGGTTGCCGCCTGCTCGGCGAACTGGAGCACCTTACCCGAGTAGGTGTGGCAATTCGGGGTGTTCGTCCCACGCACGCACCCGTTATATCGCTGAAGCGCAGCAGAGACGCTCGGGGATCTTTTGATCAGATCCGCAAGAATGCTCACGCCGTGACAGATGTTGCTGTCGATGGCGAACAGGTCTGTGGAGGGACATCCAGGCCACTTGCCCGCGTGGAAAGGCATGACCTGCATCAGTCCGCGCGCCCCGACAAAGCTCTTGGCATTGGGATCCAGTTTCGCATCCTCGGTGAGGACAACGCCGACCAGGAGTGCCGGGTCGATGTTCTTCTTGCCTCCCTGAACGACAATCGCAGACGCGATCCGGCGAGCAAGCACGGTATCGCTCGTGTATTTGTGGAGCGAGTACGCGACTTTCTGAATCTCTTCCTGGGCTTTGGCATCGGTCGGCGGCGCGACAGCTTCCGTGCCCGGCGCAGCCGCCTCAACGAGTGCTGGCGGCAAGTGGAGGAGTTGCCCGGGCTTTACGAACTGCGGATGCTGTTGACGCAGCGTCCACACAGTTCCCGCGGCGAGCAATACCACAGCGCCGATACTCTGAAGCGTCGCCCTCAAGAAGCGACGCCATTGCGGTGTGCCCGGCCTGATCGGCCGCCGAACCGGCACGGTCGTAAAGGGATCTCCGGCCCCTGACTGGCGCTTGTCGTGCTCGAGGTCGGCCATGCCTCTCACGGTTGCACCTCATATGCCAAACCGGGTATGGAGATTGCCCTCCCGCGAATGCGCGCCTCACACTACACTGATCGCTAATGAGAGAGTCTGAAGGTCTTTACCGCACGTTCCGCTTCCTTAAGAAAGCAGTGATTGGTTTGGTGCTTGTCGTAGTGGGCGTTCTCTTGTTCGGCTACTTCTTTTTCATGCGGCACGTTGACGCGCCCAAAGCGTGGGCGCTTGCCGACCGCGAGCTCCAGGGTGGCATGCTGCAGTACGGAGAGAAACTCCAGCGGAAGGCGAAAGTCTTCGTGCGACGTCCCAGCGATTATTATCGCGGCGCCGACGGAGTGCTGTACGCAACAAACGACCGACTGATTTTTATCGGCGTCGCTCCCGGAGAGAAATTGGAAAGCGCGGACGCTCCTCCCACGATTCTCACGCAGGAATTTCCCAACGACACGTTGCTCAGCATGGCTGGCCGCCGACTTTACTTTCTCACCGCTCACGGCGTAAAAGTGTCCCATCCCGGGATGGGGTCTGCTGATTTTGCTGCTGTGCAGGGACAGGATGCGGCGCTCGATTCACTCGTCGATTACGTGAACGCGGTGCACGCGACACAGCGCGCCGAAGCCGCAAAGGAGCGCCGGTTGAAGGAGGCGGTCGCGACATTGATCAGACAACCCATCTACTATACGGTGAAGCGAGGCGACGCTCTTTCCCTCATCGCAGCAAAGTTCGGAGCCACTCCTGACCAGATCAGGCAGTGGAATCAGCTCGAAGGAAACCTGGTCAAGATCGGCCAGCGATTACTGGTCAAGCCGGCGAAGAAATAGCGCCATTACACTCCACCTGAGAGAACCATATGGACGATCTCAAGCAGACGCTCGACAAACTGCGCGACGAGCTGACCAACGCCGGGAAGCGACTCGCGGATCTGGCGGAAAAAGGAAAGTCAGAGCTTCCGGCGGCGGCGAAACGCATCGACGAGGAGTACCAGCGCCTGCAAAAACTCCTGGACGCCGCCGTCGACAAGCTGCGCCACAAGTAGCGCATTCCTAATCGAGCTGATTAAACGAGGTGCGGTCGGGCCTCGTGCCCGGCGCGGTACGCCGAGAGTATCTGTATGTCGCCGACGGTCGGCGGAGCGAGCGAGTAGACGATCCCGAGGCGCCAGCTCTCATGCGCCAGGTGATACCGCTTATAAATGATGTATTGCGAGTCCTGAATCGCGCGCAGCGTGGCATCATCCTCGATGTCAGACAGAGGCCGATCAGGCAGGCAAATCTCCGGAGGGGGCTCGTCGCCGAACTCCAATCTCCTGACCTCGGCCCGCGAGGTAATCAACCAGCACTCCATCTATTTGCACGCTCGCGGCGGGAGAAAAAAAAACGGTCGCAAAAATTGCGACCGAAAAGCGACTGAGTCCAGCCTTTTTTCTTATGGGCAGGTGATATCGGAGGCCGCAGGATCGATTACGCCTATCGAGCATGTTTTCGGCGTCTTCGTGTGGGTGGCTGTAGCCTGCCAGCTCGCAGGAGGGCCGGTGATGACGGTCGCCGCGATAGACACGTTCGGCGTCGGTGTAAACCCCTCCGCTGTTCCGTCCCCGCCGAAAAAGCCGCCCTGATTCTGGGTCGAGTAGTTCTCCTCGTACACCGCAAAATTTCTCAGATCGGACTTCATCGCCGACAGGTAGGCCGCTTCCTTCGTGCGAACGATGTTGAGGATGGCGATTCCAGCAAGAATGCCGATCACCACCGCTACTATCATCAGCTCGATAAGAGTGAACCCTCTTCTCCCCCGGCTCATTCGATTGTGGAAGGGTGGCTCATGTACCCTCCAAGCTCTTGCGACTTAGCCAGCCGCACAAGACTGAGTTGTTTACCGGCCGGTTTTCGCTCCAGCAGCTGCGACCTTTCCTTTGAACAACGGCAGGTACTTTCCATAGCCTTCGGCCTCGAGCCGTGATACCGGAATGAAACGCATTGCCGCGGAGTTCATGCAGTATCGAAGGCCAGTGGGTCGCGGCCCATCATTGAAGACATGTCCCAGGTGGGAGTCCGCGGCGACTGAGCGCACCTCGTCCCGCTCGTAACCGAGCAGGTGGTCGCTTTGGGTCCTGATGTTCGCCGCCTCGAGGGGTCGGGTAAAGCTTGGCCAACCAGTTCCCGAATCGAACTTGTCCAGAGAGCTAAAAAGGGGCTCGCCAGAAACGACGTCGACGTAGATCCCCGCCTCGTGGTTATCCCAGAACTCGTTGTTGAACGGAGTCTCGGTGTACGCGTGCTGGGTCACCGCGTACTGAAGAGGCGTGAGCTTTTTCTTGAGCTCACTATCAGACGGCTTGACGAAAGCGCGACGGGGAGCAGGCGTCGCGGCTGACGCAACCTTCGGCGGCGTCTGCTGAGCCGAGGCGACGGTTGAAATAAGGAGGAGCGAAGCGGCGCAGGCGGTTGCCGCGGTTAGCCGAAGTCCTTCAAGACTGACCTGCAAACTTTTCTTCAACACTGCGGCTCCTTATTAGAGGCTGGATGTAATACGCCGATCCTCGCCAGATGGTCCGTCTAGGATTGCGGATTCCTTCCGCCCAGGTTGAGATCGATCCACGCCGCGAACGCGTTCACGAATGCGGGCAGGAAATCGCGCGTGCTGTCGTTCTCCAGATTGCCACTTTGGTCGAAGAGCTTCGCTGCTCCCCCAATGTACGCTTCCGGTTGTTGCATTGTCGGGACGTTGAGAAAAACGAGCATCTGCCGGAGGTGATGGTTCGCGCCGAAACCCCCGATCACGCCGGGCGAAACGCTGACCACAGCGCCGGGCTTCCCGTTCCACGCGCTCTTGCCATAAGGACGGGATGCGACATCGATGGCGTTCTTCAGAACTCCCGGAACCGATCGATTGTATTCCGGCGTCGCAAAAAGTACGGCGTCCACGGCGCTTATTTTCTGCCTCAGTGCGACCCAGTCGGGAGGCGGACTGTCTTCGAGATCCTGATTGTAGGGCGAGATCTGGGCGATATCCACGAACTCGAACTGGAGCGACGGTGGGGCAAGCGCCACAATCGCGTTCGCGACCTTGCGCGTGAAAGATTCCTTGCGCAGGCTGCCGACAACAACGCCAACTTTTCGAACCGGAGGCATGCGAAGAAATTAACACCTACCGCGCTGACTTCGTCCTAAGCGGCCCCGCGCCGATGGGATCGTCGTAAGGAGCGCCCAGTCCCTGAGCGACGAGCTGCTCGTCTACCTCCAACTGTCTGCGGCTTATTCTCGGGCATCACTGATCTCCGCTCAGGGTATCGGCCTGGTCAAGTGTGTTCGGTCGCTGGCGACTCTCAACGCGCGTCGAGACCAGTGTCAGCAACGCGTTCTGGACGAGTACCAATTCGTTCGCTTTGGTGGATGCCTTCCGCGAATTCCTCCAGCATTTTCCGGTTGAAGGCAGGAATGTCATCCGGCTTGCGGCTCGTGACCATTCCCTCGTCGGTCACAACTTCTCTGTCCACCCAATCGCCGCCCGCATTTTCTATATCGGTGCGCAGCGATGGCCATGAGGTGAGCGTTCGGCCCCTGACGACACCGGCCTCGACGAGCATCCACGGAGCGTGGCAGATGGCTGCGACTGGTTTGCCGCGCTCGAAGAAACGGCGCACGAACTGAACGGCGCGCTCGTTCTGCCGTAGGTGATCCGGATTCATCACGCCGCCGGGCAGCATGAGCGCATCGAAATCATCTGGGTTCGCAGAGTCGAGCAGCTGGTCGACCTGGAGCTCATCGCCCCAATGGTCGTGCTGCCACGCTTTGATTTTTCCGTTTTTGGGAGAAACAACTACTGTGCGCGCGCCGGCCTGGTCGAGCGCTTTCTTGGGCTCGGTGAGCTCCACCTGCTCAACTCCATCAGTCGCGAGAATCGCGACTCGTTTCCCTTTCACTCCGCTTTGTACCGCCATGATCACTCTCTCCTGTTGAGTCCATCGGCCGCCGCGGAAATCGCGTCGGATTACTCGAGACAAGCGAGCAGAGTGCGGGCCACTGCGTGTGCATTTCGCGGGGTCGTTGGCCAGTGACTCCGCAGCCCAAGCGTCGTCAAAACAGGGTAACAGGCTCGACTGAAAATCAGGTGTGGGCCGAGAGCTGAAAAAACCCTGGCCAGGAGGCCATGTGAGGTTTCGTTTCCTTGTTGGTGCAGCAGCAGGCGTGACGGTGTTCGCTAGCGTCTCAGCAGCGCAGGTCTGCCAAGGCGACCTGTCGTTCCGGAGTCGCTCGACTCACGTCGGCGGCAGTCTCGACATGAGTAACCATTCGACGGCCTTCGGCGCAGGACTGAGCGCAGGCCACTTGATGGGATGGTACGGCGGTGCGTCCGTCGGCATGCTCAACTACGACAACATCGATGGTAACGGCTTCGCCTTGAACGGTGGCGTCGGTTACCAGATGCCGCTCCAGCAGAAAAGCAAATGGCAGATGTGTCCCGGTGCGACACTCAGCCTGGGCTTCGGGCCGAACGTCGCCGTTGGCGCTGGAACGATGCACCTGTCGACGCAAACGGTGACGATGGGCGTGTCAACGGGTACGGTGGTCGCGCTCACCAAGACGGTGAACCTGATTCCTTTCGCGTCTGCCTCGTTCGGACATACGAGACTGGCCGCGAAGCTGAATGGTCAAACGGCGGCCGGCTCAGACAATTATCTATTGTTAGGTGGCGGCGCTGGATTCCAATTCACCCCGTCGCTGGTCGTCCGTCCGGCGCTTTCTCTTGCAGCGGGTGCCGATCTCATCGACGACACCGTGTTCAGCCTCGGAATAACGTTCGCGCTACCGCATTAAGCGGATCGTTGGACGCTAAGGAAAAAAAAACGGCGCGGGAATCCCCCGCGCCGTTTTGCATCCAGGGCTAGTCGCTGAAAGCGATTGGCGTCGGATTTGACCCAAAGCCGCGAGCAAGGCGAGCGGCGTGGCGAACGACGTTGTCGAGCGCGGGATTTGACCGTAAGCCGCGAGCATCGCGAGCGGCGTCGGCGAAATCACGGCGGAGCGATTTGCCCCGCGAAGCGGAGGCAAATCGGGACGGCGGGATTTGAACCCGCGACCCCCTGAACCCCATTTGAATTCTGCGACACTCGCTGAGGTCGAGTGAGTTTTTCCCACTTGACCTAAGTCGAGCAATTGCTTGAGTTATCGCCATTCATACTACTCGTGAGTTGTTCCGAGTTCAACGACGTTTGGCGGAGATCGCACCATAAATGGCACCATTTATTCCGGTAGCGCCGAAGAAACGGCTCGCCGAAACAACGGACAGGCCGAAATCAAAGCCTCTTCCTCTCGACCAACCGACGCGCCTCGGTTTCGGCGAGTACTACCATCCCACTCTTTTCAACAAAGCGGCGCTCCGCGCGCAAATCGGATTCATCGAGAAGATCGAGGAATTTGCGCCAGAGGTGTTGGTCGATCTTGCCGAATTTGTGCACCCGGTCTATGAGCAACTTCGAAACGTAGTTCCGGATTCGGCGCTGCTTTCGTTGAATGCCGAATCTCTGCGCAATCTGGCAGCGAACGGCCGAAATGAATTCGCAGCGCTCTCAAAGGCGCTCGAATTATGGATTGCGAAATGGCACCTCAATGCTGACTGGATCAGAAGTACGGCGCTCGCAACCCTTTTTAATTGGACTGGTCGTGTTATCGATGGAAAGCAGCTCAGATTCGGCGTGGCGCCATATTCGGCTGCAGATCCGCTGAAACCAGATGAGCAATTCTTTTCATTTTCGGATTATGGCTGGAGAATCACCAGCGAGACTAAAAGCGCATTTATGGCGAGAGTGCGCGCCGAATTCGAAGAGATTTTGGGCGGATATGTGACCCGAATTGAAAACCGCGTCGAGAAAGAGGGATGGAAGAACACTCCCGAAATTCGGAAGACCGAAAAGGACCCTGATCCATTTCGGCATTTCGAATGGCTCGTTCGCTCGCAATGTCAGGGTTGGACCAAGGCCAAAATTGCGCGGGAATACCGTTTCGGCAATCCTCGCAATGCCAAATCGGT
>JBOHTB010000036.1:0-7156 GCA_050733435.1 Gemmatimonadaceae bacterium
ACGAAACGATGGCGCAGCTCTATCTCAAGCAGGGATACAAGCAGCTCGCGCTGAAAGTCTATCGCCAGCTCGTGTTCGCGCGGCCGAACGATGAAGCGCTCAGGAAGCGCATCGCCGAGATCGAAGCGGAGGACGCCGCCGAACATCCGGGAGAAGTCCCGGTCGCTCGGACGCCGGAGCCCGTTGAAGCGACGCCCGCAGAGCGGGAGGCGCCTCGGTCGCCCCCCGTTCAACCGGCGCCGGCACGATCGCCCGAGCCCGAGGAAGCAACCGCTTTCGACGAGTCGTTCGCGGATTCGCCGCCGGCGCGAGAGCCTGCCCGCCGTGAGTCCGTCGAACAGCCGCCTCGCGAAGCTCCGCCTCGCGAAGTCTCCGCGCGCGCACACCCGCCTCGCGAACAAGCCGTCCCGCAGTCCGAAGAATTCCACGCGCGGCAACCTTCGATTCGCGAATTTTTCGCTACTCTGGGGCGACGCCGGCCTCCGCACACTGCTTCTTCTGGAGGATCCGTCTCCGGAAACAATCAACCGGCCGAATCCGCAGAGCCCTTCGGCGCATCGCCGCCGGCAGCGACCCTCGACACGGTCTTCGCCGGCGCTTCAGTGAGTCCGGCTGATGCGCGCGCTGCGTCGAGACTCGCTGGCGCTTTCAGCGGCGCGAGCGGGACGTCCAGAACTCCGCCCACTCCGCCAATGCCCACGCCTCGCGTCAACGCGCGCGTGCAGGCGCAGGAATCGGAAGAAGACGTCGCGAAGTTCCGTGCGTGGCTCGACGGACTCACCGGCGAGTGAAGATCGCCGTCATCAATGGACCAAACCTCAATCTGCTCGGCACTCGTGAGCCCGCGCTCTACGGGACGCAAACGCTGGCAGACATCGAGAAAGGTCTCCTGAAAACGGCAAAGGAGCTGGGTGTCGAGCTCACCTTCTCGCAGCACAACGGGGAAGGGGATTTCATCGACGCCATTCAGGCATTGCGCGGCCGGGTGGATGGCGCGCTGGTGAACGCCGGCGCCTACACGCACACGAGCATCGCGATCCGGGACGCTCTCGTGGGGGTGAGCATTCCGTTCGTCGAGCTGCACATCACGAACATCTTCGCTCGCGAGCCCGCGCGCAGACATTCCGAGCTGGCAAGCGCCGCGGTAGCAGTGATCGGCGGGTTTGGGGCGTACGGTTACGAGCTCGCGCTCCGCGGTCTCGCGAAAAAACTCCAGGCGAAGAATGTCTGACCGCCGACCCGCGCGGATCGCCGCGCTGAGAGAGGAGCTGACCTCGGCGCACATCGATGGGCTCGTGATCACGAGTCTGCCGAACGTGCGCTACCTCACTGGATTTTCGGGCAGCAGCGCTCTCGTTCTGATCACTCAGCGGGATCTCCACTTCATCACCGATTTTCGCTACGACACGCAGGTCGGCGAAGAAGTCGCCGACCTCGCGCGAATTCGAATCGAGCAGCAAAGCCTATGGACAGGCCTCTGGAGCCTTGCTACTTCGCTGAGTGGTCTCGAGGTAGTGGGATTCGAGTCGGCGCACTTGCTGCACCGTGATTTCCAGCGGCTCCTGAGCGACGGAACGCGCTGGCAGTGGCGGCCGCAAGTGAACCTCGTCGAGGGCCTTCGCGAATCGAAGGACGCCGACGAAGTCGCGCTAATCCGGAAGGCGGGCGAAATGGCGATCTCGGCTCTCAAGAAAACGCTCAAGGAAGTTCGGCCCGGACTCACCGAGCTCAACGTCGCGGGGATTCTCGAGAAGGCGCTCCGGGATCAGGGCAGCGAGGATTTCCCGTTCGCGACGATCGTCGCCTCGGGCGCTCGGGCCGCACTCCCGCACGCCCGCGCGTCGTCCCGGGTTATCGAGCGCGGCGATCTCCTGCTCGTCGATTTCGGGGCGCAGTACAAGGGCTACTGCTCCGACATCACACGAACCGTGGTGATAGGCAAGGCGACGGACGAACAGCGTGGGATTTACGACATCGTGAAGCACGCGAATGCCGTCGCGTCCAAGTCCGTGCGGGCGGGCATGAAGGGCCAGGAGGCCGACGGACTGGCCCGGCGCTACATCGAGGACCGCGGCTACGGCGACGCGTTTGGCCACAGCCTCGGCCACGGACTGGGATTGGAGGTGCACGAGGCGCCTCGTCTGGCGAAGACCGTCGAGACCCCGCTTGGCGAGGGCTCGGTCGTGACGATCGAGCCGGGGATTTACCGCCCAGGTTGGGGAGGAGTTCGCATCGAGGACGACGTGCATCTCGCCGCTGGCGGCCCGGAGATACTCACCGATTTCACCCGAGACCTGCTCGAAGTTGCCTGAGCGGCGTCCTCCTCCCCCCATCACGCGCGAAACGACGACAATGATCGATCTCCGTTACGTGAAGAAGCTCGTTGAGATGCTCGATGAATCGAGCGTGGATTCGATCGAGATCTCGTCCGACAAGGGGATGAAAATCCGGATCTCCAAGACTCCGCAGCAGCGCGGGGCGATGCAGATTGCGCAGCCGATGACCATGCCGGCTTTGCTGCCGCCGGCAGCCCCTCCAGCGCCTGCCGGCGCCCCCGGGGCTACTGCAGAAGTGCCCAAAACAGAGTCTGCCAAGTCTAAATATCTGGAAGTGAAGTCCCCGATGGTCGGGACCTACTACGGAGCGCCCGAGCCAGGTGCCAAACCGTACCTCGTGGTGGGCGACAGAATCAGCAAAGGCCAGATACTCTGCATCATCGAAGCGATGAAAATCATGAACGAGATCGAGTCCGAGTTCGACGGGGTGGTGAAGGAGATTCTTGCGCAGAACGCGCATCCCGTTGAGTACGGTCAGGTCCTCTTCCGCATAGATCCCAATGCCTGACAACTCGCAACCGAGAATCAAGCTCGAAGCCGCCGGACCGAAGACCGCACCCGCCAGCGCTCCGCTGACCCCACCGCATCGCGCGGCCGGAACCTTCGACTACAAGGCGATTCTCCAGCACATGATTCATCAGAATGCCTCCGACCTTCACCTCAAGGTTGGACGTCCGCCGACGCTGCGCGTCGACGGGCAGATGGTGACGCTCGAGATGCCGCCGCTCACGCAGGAAGATTTGCGCAGCTTGGCCGAGCAGGTGATGGCGCCCAAGAACATCAAGGAATTCTCGGAGCAAAAGGAGTCGGACTTTGCGCTCGCCGTACCCGGAATCGGCCGCTTCCGCGTCAACGCGTATCAGCAGCGCGGCACGATCGCCTACGCGATGCGAACGGTGCCGTTTCAGGCGAAGACGATCGCGGAGTTGAATCTTCCGGAAGTATGCGAGCGCATCGCGCTGATGCCGCGCGGGCTGATTCTCGTGACGGGAATCACGGGCTCGGGAAAGTCGACGGCGCTGGCCTCGATGCTCCACTACATCAATCAGAACCGGCACGCGAACATCATCACGATCGAAGATCCGATCGAGTTCCTTCATCGCGACATCAAGAGCAGCATCAACCAGCGCGAAGTTGGAACCGATACGAATAGCTTCGGCCAGGCGCTGCGTCGCGTGCTCAGACAGGACCCCGACATTCTGCTCGTCGGCGAAATTCGAGACATCGACACGCTCGACACTGCGCTGAAGGCTGCCGAAACAGGACACCTCGTCTTCTCGACGCTACACACGACGGACGCGACTCAGACGATCAATCGAATCCTGTCGTTCTATCCGCCGCACCAGCAGACCGAAGTCCGCTACATGGTGTCGACGGCGTTGAAGGCGATCATCTCACTTCGCCTCGTACGTCGAGCCGACAAGAAGGGACGAGTGCCCGCTGCGGAGATTCTCGTGAATACCGAAGCGGTTCGCGATCAGATCCGCGACATGTCCAAGTCGCTGAACATCCCTCAGCTGATCAAGGAAGGCGCGGTGCCGTACGGGATGCAGAGCTTCGACCAGTCGCTCATGAACTGGTACCACAAGGGCGTGATCTCGTACGACGACGCGCTGTTCGCGGCGACCAATCCGGCCGAGTTCTCGCTAAAGGCGCAGGGCATCAGCGCGTCGAGCGATACGTCGTGGGATACCGTCAAGCAGGAAGTCACGTAACCGCGGCCGGTCGGTACCGCGATTTCCCTTAGCTGCCAGCCTAAGCTGCCCTGCTACCAGCCCGATGCTGCCAGCGGCCAGCTGCAGACAAGGAGACTTGTCGGCTTGGCGCTCTGGGTGTTCGAACCTCGGGTTCCACATGGTGCAAAGACTGCGGAAGCTTTGCCGTACAACTTCCGGGTTCGACTAGCTTTGATAATCTCAAATGCCTGATCTTGTTCAGTAAAGTCCTGATAGCGAACCGCGGCGAGATCGCCCTTCGCGTGATTCGCGCCTGCCGCGAGCTGGGAATCCAGACCGTCGCGGTGTACTCCGAAGCGGATCGCGAGTCGCTTCACGTGAGGTTCGCCGACGACGACGTCTGCATCGGGCCCGCGCCCGCGCGCGAGTCGTATCTCAACATCCCGCGTATCATCGCCGCCGCCGAGATTGCCGGAGCGGATGCGATCCATCCTGGCTATGGGTTCCTCGCCGAGAACGCGGAATTTGCGGAGACGTGCGTCGCGTCGAACATCAGCTTCATCGGGCCGACGGCCCAGCAGATTCGCGTCATGGGCGACAAGGCCGCGGCGCGGAAAGCGATGCAGGACGTCGACGTGCCGATCATTCCGGGGACGCCCGGGCCGGTTGACGATCCCGACGACGCGCTCAAGTTCGCGCGCGAGATCGGGTTTCCGGTAATCATCAAGGCCGCGGCCGGCGGTGGCGGGAAGGGAATGCGCGTCGCGACTGACCCAGAGGATTTCGCGCGATCGTTCCAGCTCGCGCGATCGGAAGCGTTGTCCGCGTTCGGCAACGCCGAGGTCTACATCGAGAAGTATCTCGCGCGCCCGCGCCACATCGAGTTCCAGATCATGGGCGACCGCCACGGCAACGTCATCCATCTGGGCGAGCGCGATTGCTCGGTACAGCGTCGCCATCAGAAACTCATCGAGGAAGCGCCAAGCGTCGCGCTGACCCAGGAGCTTCGCGAAAAGATGGGTGCTGCCGCGGTGAAGGGCGCCAAAGCGATCGACTACGTCGGCGCGGGAACGATCGAGATGCTGCTCAACGAAGACAAGTCGTACTACTTCATGGAGATGAATACGCGCATCCAGGTCGAGCACCCTGTGACCGAGATGCTGACGGGCGTCGATCTCGTGAAGGAGCAGATTCGCGTCGCGAGCGGCGACAAGTTGTCCATCAAATCGGTGGAACGACGCGGCCATGTGATAGAGTGCCGCGTGAACGCCGAGGATCCAGCCAGAAATTTCCAGCCTTCACCGGGGCACATCGACGTCTTCCATCCTCCCGGCGGACCTGGGGTTCGCTTGGACACGCACGTCTACGCCGGCTACACAGTTCCTCCGTTTTATGATTCTCTGCTCGCCAAGCTCATTTGTCAGGGGCGCGACCGTCAGGAAGCTCTGCGGCGAATGCAGGTCGCGCTCGAGAGCTTCATCATCGAGGGTGTTACGACTACCATTCCCTTCCTGGCGCGGGTGATGGCTAACAAACATTTCCAGGAAGGCGCGGTGGACACGAAGTTCCTCGAGCGCGAGACCGAGCTGATGAAGGAGCCCGTCGGTGCGGCTTGACGTTTTTTTCACACACAACGAAGTCAAGCAAGGCGATACGATGGGCCGACTCGTGGCGATCGTCGACGTACTGCGAGCTTCGACGAGCGTCGCGACCGCGCTTGGAAATGGCGCAAGGACAGTCATCCCGGTGTCAGGCGCGGACGGCGTCATCACGCGGGCGAAAGAATTCGAGAGATCCGCGGTGATCCTGGCTGGCGAGCAGAAGATGCATCCGATCCCGGGGTTCGATCTCGGAAATTCGCCGCAGAGCTTCACCCAGAAGGCCGTGGGAGGGAAAACGATCCTCATCACGACGACGAACGGCACCCGCGCCCTTCTTGGGGTGCAGGGCGCCCGTGACATAGTTATAGCCTCGTACGTCAACTTCACGGCGGTCCTTGCCATGATGAAGGTCGCCGCCAGCTCCAATACGGACATCGCGATAATCTGCGCGGGAGAGGAAGGCAGCTTCACGCTTGAAGACGCCGCTTGCGCAGGGCGTTATGTTCGGGCGATTCCAAAGCGCGCCGATTCGGTCGTGATGAACGACGCGGCGTCCGCTTCAGTGCTGATCGAACGAAAATATGGCGACAACATCGCGAAAGCCTTCAAAGAATCGACCCACGGAAAAGCGCTCGAAGCGGCAGGATTTGGTGACGACCTCGCCGCCGCCGCGCAAGTGGACGCCTATCCTGTGGTCCCGATCTACCAGGACAGGCAAGTCACCAAGCTCGGACCGGAACGGGAGCGATAGGCCCTCAGGCTCCGCTCTCGCCCGCGAGATTCGCGGCATTGTCTTTCTACTCTTCGCGATTTTCCTCGGCGGCGCACTCGCCGCGCTGGGCTATGCGAACGTCGTCGGCGGTGGCAGTGGAGTAAGAGGAAACTTCGGCTGGATGGGCGCGCTGCTCGCGCATCCGATCGTGCTTTTCTTTGGTTGGCCCGCTGCTGCTCTCCTCCCCGTCGCGCCGGCCGCGCACGCGCTCCGTCTGTTCGGCCGGCTCGGCGAGCGCAAAGACAGATCGTGGATGGTGTTTCTCCTCGGAATGGTGATCCTGCTCCCGGTGGTTTTTGGGTTAGCGGGAGGCGGGACGCGGGAAGCGGGACCGCTGGCGGGAATCTGGGGATCGTTCGCCGCCTTCTATATTCTGCAATTCGCTGGATCTGCCGGTGCTTGGATCCTCATGGCGATCAGCCTGAGCGCCCTCATGGCCGCGACACTCTCGTGGAATCCCGTGCGCGTGATAGTCGGGAAACGCGTTGTTCATCTCGACGGAACACCTCCTATGCCTTCCGACCGCGCGGGACTGGACCCATCGAAGGAGATCGTCGTCCCGGACAGAGCGGCGGCGGTCGGATCAGCGACTCTGCTCGAGCCTTCGCCGGAAGAGATGCCCGCGATGGATCACTCGCTGATGCAAGATATCTCCGGCGGCGCAGAGCAGCCGATGATCCCGATCGAGAGAAAGCGGGAGAAGAAAAATCGCGGGTCTCAAGCGGCACAACACGCCGAGCGTATCGGCGCGGAGATCGATGCGAACGAGGG
>JBOHTB010000037.1:0-11735 GCA_050733435.1 Gemmatimonadaceae bacterium
GCGAGATCGACGCGCGACGCCGAGATTCATTGAGGACGGCGAGCAACCTTCCCTCGAGTTGAGATGGACGCGCCATCGCCACCGAAAGAAATCCGGCGGCACCAAAAGCGCGCGCCGAGCGTGCGACCTCGAGGAGGTGGGACGCGTATTCGGGTCCGGGCGTGCCCAGGGAAACCACGCGGTCATCGCAGGCCCGCTCGCATTCCGCGCGCAGTCGTCTCTCGGCGATCCAGGCGAATGGATGAAACCAGTAGAGCGCGCAGACTATTCCGGCGAGGAGTTGCGTGAGCGAATCGGAGCGAGCGACGTGCGCGAGCTCGTGGCGAAGCACGATATGACGGTGATCATCTTTCCAGTCGACGGCATCTTCTGGCAAGAGGATCACGGGCGCCCGCACGCCCCACGTCAAAGGAGTGCTCACTGCGGGACTCGAGCAAAGCAGAACGTCTTTCCGAACGGCCGCCTCAGCGCGGGCACGGTCGAGGACGTTGGTCCAATCCGGATCGGTTAGCGGCCAGGAAGTGCGGGCGATCCGAGCGAGTCTCACGCGACCGGTCACCAGCCACGCGGCGATCCCGAGGAAGCCAAGAGACCAGAGGGAGATCAGGAGTGTCGTGACACTCCAGCGGCTTGTGCTTGCATTCCCGGCATTCGTGCGCGCCATCCCGGCGGTGCCGGTTGACGGCGATTGTACGCCAACGACCAGTGGGACACTTGCATCCCTCTGGTTCCGAGCTGATGGCGTCCTGGATTCGCCAACTACTCCCGGCGAGCCAGGATTTTTGCTGAGCGCAGCATTTGGATCAGTCGCGTTGGCGAGCGCTGTCGTCGTGGCCGCCGGAAATAGAGCGACGTCCCAGTTGGGCGAGAGCGTCATCGCTACGGGGAGTACGAGCGCACCGCCGAGCGTCGCCAGGAGGACGAGATGTCGGAGCGATGCGGTCGCTCCACGAAGAGCCGCGGCAACGCAAAGACCGAGCGCAAGAATGAGCGAGGTCTTCGCGAGAAGCTCGATAGTGAACGGAATCATGATGCGCCTCCCTTGCTGCGTGCTTTCTCGATCAGTTTTTCCAGTGTGTCGAGGTCTTCATCGCTCCAGCGGTCCTCGTACATCCCGACCATCGCGGCAACAGCGGAGCTCGCTGAGTTATCGAAAAAAGTTCGCACAAGATGGCGAACCGCTGACTTGCTGACGCGATCCGGATTGGCGGTGGGAAGATAGACGTAGCGCGGTCCATCCTGCTCGTGGCGAAGGTGTCCCTTGCTCTCGAGAAGTCTTAGCATCCCCCGAACCGCCGTGTAGGTTGGCGGATCCGGCAAATCGGCTAGCACTTCCGCCGCATTGGCGCGGCCACGTCTGTAAATGATGTCCATGATCTGGCGCTCTCTGCGACCGAGCTGCTCGAGTCCCGAGTTCTTCATGATCCCTTCCGATTCGAGTCGTTGGCGACGACCTCAGTGAGATCGCACTCTGACGTAACGTCCAGCACTCTTGATATAATGTCAACGTATTGACATAATGTCAATAGACTGGCATACGGACCACAATTTTGCCCCACCCGGACATGAGCTCACCGATCCGACTTCTCATTGTATCCGCCCGCGTTGTTCGAGCGCCGCGACGAATCATTCCGGTCATCCTCGGCGCTCTGGCGATTTCTGCGACAGCCGTTCTCCTCCCCGCGCAGGAGTTGGACACCGCCCGCGCGCTCTCAGCCTTACGCGACGCCAGGACGGCCTGCACAGACGACGCAGGATCGCTCTGGGGCAGGAGCCTTTGCGGACCGATCGCCCTCGTCGATCGGCAGACCAGGCTCGTCATCGCCAACGACACCGTTCCCGGAAAACATTTTCTGCGACTGGGCAACGCCTATGTAACGACTCTCCCGCAAAGTCAGTTCGTCGCCAACACTTCATTCGATTGGGGCGGCCGAACGTGGACCATGGTAGCCCTTCCACTTCCCGCAGATCGATTCGCGCGAACAGATCTCATGATGCACGAAGTTTTTCACCGCGAACAAGTTCCGCTCGGATTGCGCCAGGTCGACGCGCTGAACAATCAGCTCGACATGCGCCCGGGCAGGACGTGGCTCCGCCTCGAGTACCGGGCGCTGGCTAAAGCGGTGGAGTCACTGCCAGATCGCAACGCGGCGCGACATCACGCGGAATCGGCCCTCATTTTCCGAGCAGAGCGCCGAGCGATTTATCCGGGAACCGATAGTCTCGAGGCGACGCTCGAGATCCAGGAGGGCTTGCCCGAATACACCGGGCAACGCCTTGCAATGCAGCTCACGGGCGAAGGGACGGCGAGGGTAGCAAAGTATGTTCGTGACTACGAATCGACGCCGACGTTCGTCCGCGCATTTGCCTATGCAACAGGGCCCGCGATCGGGGTTCTCCTGGATGCCTTTGCGCCAGAGTGGCGAACAGCGGTACGGACGAACCGCGACATCGGCGACCTTCTCGCGCGTGCAATTCATTTCCAGGTTCCCGTCAATCTCGGACGCACCGCGCACCAGAGGGCGCAGGAATATGGCTGGGCCGAGGTCGATCGGTCGGAGGCCGCGCGCGATTCGGCGCGCGTGCCGGCGATGCGCGAGTACCGATCGCGTCTGGCCGAAGGACCAACGATCACGCTGCGCCAGAATAAGGACTCGCTATCGTGGAGCTACGACCCGACGGAGCTGATCGCATTCGATCTCCACTCCACCATCTATCCGTCGGGGAACTTCTCGGCGCCGTGGGGCAAGCTAGTCGTTGACAGCGGAGGCGTGCTCGTGCGAAATGATTTCTCTTCGATCACCATTGGTGCGCCCGCATCGCCACTTCAGCCCGCCGTCAGGGACCTCAAAGGCAGCGGCTGGACCCTCACCTTGAATCCAGGTTGGATTTTGCGAGCCGATCGGGCCCACCTGGGAAGCTTTGAGGTCGCAAGAGCGCGCGAGAATTGAGTCACGAGACAGCGCGAGAATTGAATTGTCCGCGACGACGGGCCCGACTCCGGCCCGCTTGTGGGCGACGAGGCGCGTCCCTTGCGAAGGACTTGGGTCGACTTCGTCCCTCATTACCAAACCCGAGGATAAACGTATGAAGAGGATTGCACTCGCCGCATTCACGGGCCTTGCTGCGCTCGCGCTGACGGCAGCGCCCAGCGAAGCGATCGGTCCGCACTGGCTGGCGAAAGTACAGCCGGCGTGTCCGTCGGCTCCGGCGGTCGCTCGAACGTACCTGGCGGCGCAGGCCGGGAAAAAACTCACGATGACCCGCGCGGCCATCATAGCCGAAATAACCAGGCTCACCGGCCCCGACGCATCATTTGCGGGCCTGACGCCGTGTCAGGCAGGCTATCCCAACGCCGTCCGTTTCTGGATCGACGAAGTCCTCAAGGTCGGAACGAACAATTCGCCTTGACGCGCTCGTTAGCGCGCGCTTCTCGGATCCCGGCTCACCGTGAATGGTTGGGTGTAGGTTTTCCCGTTCACGGTGAGCTTCGCGGAAAAATTCCCCGTATAGTGACGATCGAGCGGACCGCCTTCATCCGGAGGCGGCGCCCCGCGCGGCCGCGGACGTAGCGGGTTCCACGTCACGCGATGCATTCCAACACTTGTAGCTAGCGGTTCCGGTCGTGCCAGCCATAGCGGCGAAACCCGCGCAAGTCCGCCAGCCTGAGGATTCTGGCCCCCTCTTCGAGTCGGCTGTTGCGCATTGGGATCGCTCGAGAATGTCTGTACGACCGCGCCTGTCGAGTCGACAATCTCGATCACGACCGGAGTTCTCGCCGCCGTCTTCAGGTAATAGTCGATGTTCGCGCCGTTGGGCGGATTCTCGGCGTGGGGCTCGTCTTTCTGCAGCGGCGTGCCGTCGTCCGTCCCCTCGATAAAGTTTATCGTGTCCGCGGGCTTGAACAGGAACGCGTCGTCCCGAGTTACGGCGCCGCCAAGTTGTCTCAATGAGCTGATGTCATCGATCACCCAGAAGCCGCGGCCGTGCGTCGCGAGTATGAGATCGTTGCCATAAAACTCGAAGTCGCGCATCGATGTCACCGGCAAATTGAGCCGGAGTGATTGCCAGTTGTCACCGTCGTCGAAAGAGATGTGAGCCCCACGCTCAGTGCCGGCAACGAGAAGCCCTCTGCGCTGCGGATCCTCTTTTATCGAATGCGCGTAAGCGCCCGCAGGCAATCCGTTCGTGATCTTCTCCCACGTCTTGCCCATGTCGCGCGTGCGATAGATGTACGGCTCGAAATCCTGCAGCTGGTGGCGGTCGACCGTCGCGTACGCGGTACCGTTATCGAAGTGTGAAGCTTCGATCATCGTGATTCTGCTCCACGGCGTGATCGCCGCCGGCGTCACGTTCTGCCAGCTCTTGCCTTCCGTCTCTGTCAGCTGGATGTATCCGTCGTCAGTACCGATCCACACCAGCGGCCCACGGATTGGTGACGGCGCGATGGTGTAGATGACGCCCCGCTTCGCATTTCTATCCGTCCACGCAGCGGCTGCTGCGTCGAGCGTAGGCGGAATGAAGACTTCCGCGCGGGTGAGGTCGGGGCTCACCTGATTCCAGGTTTTCGCGCCGTCGTTCGTCTTGAACAGAAATTGGTTGGCGTAGTAGAGATCCTTCTTGTCGGCTTTGGAGAAAACGAGCGGCTGCGTCCAGTCGCTGCGCGCGGGCTCCGGAGATTTGGGGCTCGTCGTCCCTTCGATCGGAATATTGGCGTCGAGATTCCAGCGCTGACCATCGCCTCCGTACACGACGCCCGGATTGAGCGGATCGCCAGCCGTATAGCCGCTCTCGCCGCCAGGGGCGATCGGCTCCCAGTCGTGCATCGATATCTCAGAAAATTTTCCGCGCGAGCGGACAGCAATTGCGCCCGAGTCCTGTTGCGCGCCCGTAACCCAATAAGGGAAACGATAATCCACCGAAACGTGATAGATCTGAGCCGTAGGCTGGTTGAGCCACGAGCTCCATGTAACGTCGCGCGGATCGTTGGCGCGCGCGTTTCGCGTGATGATCGTGCCCTGATCGCTCGCCACGATCATCGTGTTGGGATCGTCGGGAGAGATCCACGGCTGATGATAGTCATCGCCACCGGGCGAGCCGCGCAGAACGACCCACGTCTTGCCGCCGTCCATGGTTCTGTTCACGGCGACATTCGGCACGTAGACGATGTCCGGATTCTGCGGGTCCACCGCGAGCTTCTCGAAGTACCAGCCGCGGGTCCACAGTGCGGGATCGTTGGAGACGCGCGTCCACGTTGCGCCCGCATCGTCAGAGCGGAAAAATCCACCTTGTCCCGGCGGTGGACTCGACGGACGCGCGCCAGCAGGCGCGGGCTGCGGCGGCGGAGTGCCTAGAGGTGGCTCGACCTGCGCCGGAGCTTCGGGTATCAGGCAGTCGACGACCGCGTAAATCCGGTTGGGGTTGCTGGGTGCCACCGCGATTCCAGTTCGCCCGATTCCTTCTTTCGGCAATCCGTTCGTGAGCTGAGTCCAGGTGCTTCCACCGTCAGTGGATTTGAAAATTCCGCCACCGGGCCCGTTGGTCGGCGCATAAGTGAACCACGGCGGCCGACGCGTGTTCCAGAGTCCGGCGTAGACGACATTCGAATTCGACGGATCGATAACGACGTCTACCGCGCCGACGTTCTCGTCGCCGAGGACTTTCTGCCAGCTCTGGCCACCATTGCGCGAGCGGAAGACGCCGCGCTCCGGATTAGCCGCGTAAAGCTTTCCAATGGCGGCGACGAAGACGTTGCTTGGATTTCGCGGATCGACGGCGATCTTTCCAATGTGGTGCGTCTCATCGAGTCCGAGATGCGTCCACGTTCCACCGGCGTCGGTCGACTTGTAGACGCCGTTGCCGAAACCAACTGAATCGCGCAGAGTCGATTCCCCGCTTCCGACCCAGACGGTATCGGGCTGAGATGCGGCAACCGTGATTGCCCCGATCGATGCCACCGGCTGTGAATCAAAAACCGGCGACCACACTCGTCCGCCGTCAATTGTCTTCCAGACGCCGCCGTTTACCGCTCCGAAATAAAACTCGTTGAGCCTGCCCGGCACTCCAGTGGCGGCGGCAACGCGTCCGCCGCGGAAAGGACCCAGCATGCGCCAACGCAGCCCTGAATAGAAATCCGCCGGCATCGGAGCGCTGAGAATTCCGCGCTCCAGATCTTCGAATGTGATTTGTGCACCAGTCCGCTCAACGAGCTCGCGGAGTCCGGGAATCGTTGCGGAGAATGCGAGTCCGTATTGCCCGGCGCGAAGGAGAAAATCGCGACGAGTGAAGTTTGAGTTGTCCGTCATTGTCCGGTTTTTGCCGCTCCTTCCCAATCCTGCCGTGTGATGAGCGCGATTGGCTGCAGATTTTTCGTGCCTAGCTCGGTGTTGAGCGAGGCGAGATCCTTCGCGGACCAGGCGTCGAACGCCGCGACCACATCAGCCAGCTCGTGCCCGATTGCTTCGGTTCTGTCGAGCTGCATCTGCGACGGCCGTCCATCGTAGAATACCACGGCGCCGTACAAATCGGCGAGATTTTCCCGAAGCCGCTCCTCACCGGTGATCATGCCGCCTTCCTTGGTGGCGACGATTTTCCTGCGCATCACGTCTGCGCTCGCGGACGCATCGCGAAGCCGTTGCGCCAGAGCGTCGCCCGCTGGCAGCTTCGACGCACGCTCCTCGAGCGATGCTCGTACTGCGTTCATACGCTCGACCGCGAACGACATGTCGCCGAGCATGGAGACCAACCTGTTGGCGAGCGCGAACTGCGCCTGCCTGTCGGCCAGCGTGTGCGTCGCGCGCGGATCCGGCACGACCTCGAGCGGCATCGTGTAGACCTTGTCGTCCTTCGTCATCCTCACCGTGTAGGTTCCCGGCAGGACGCGCGGCCCATACGCCGCACCGAACGCCGCGCTGGCAGCGGGTGGGACCTTCGGCGGCGGAAGTCGCATCGACCACGCGATTCTGCTCAGACCGCGCCGCTTCGTGGTCGGCAGCGTACCGACGACTTTTCCGGAAGCGTCGAGCACGTCGATCTTCATGTCTCCGAAGATGTGGCGCTTCTTCAGGTAGTAGGTGATGGTGGCCGCGTCCGAAGAATTGTCGCCGACGTACGAGGCGTCGCCGTTAATCCAGCCGCCACCGGCAAGTATCTTGAGCACGGTTGGCCTTCCCCGGACGAATAGCACATCGCTCGCAAGCGCCGCAGGAGTGAGAGCGCGGAGCGGAGTGATGTCGTCGATGATCCACATGCCACGCCCGTGGGTCGCGATGACGAGATCGTTGTCCCGGGGATGGATCGCCAGATCACGCACCGCGACCGCCGGGAAATCTCCGCCCTTATAGCGCGACCACTGCCCACCGCCATCGAGCGAAATCCAGAGACCGAACTCGGTGCCCAGGAAAAGAAGATTCGGATTGACGAGATCTTCCTTGATCACGTGGGCGTAGCCGCGCACCGGGCTTCCCTGACCGATGAGCGACGTCCAGGTCTTGCCGTAATCCGTCGATTTGTATGCGTACGGTCGCATGTCGCCGAACGTGTGGAGATCGAACGTCGCGTAGATGGTTCCTTCGTTGAAGTGCCCGGCGTCCACGTAAGAAACCCAGGCCGACTTCGGGAGATTCGGGATGTTGGCGACGACGTTCGTCCAGGTTTTTCCTCCGTCGCGCGTCACCTGCAGGTTTCCGTCGTCGGTGCCCGCCCACACCACGTTTGGATTCCTCGGCGATTCGGAGATCGCATAAATCGTCGTGTGCATCTCGGCGGCAGAGTTGTCGACGGTTACTCCGCCGGACTGCTCCTGAAGCTGTTTCGAGGGATCATTGGTCGTGAGATCGGGTGAGATGCGATCCCAGGTCTGCCCGAAATCCTTTGTGCGAAAGAGGAACTGCGAGCCGATGTAAACCGTGCCGTTGTGGGTGGGGCTCACGTGGATCGGCGTGTTCCAGTTGAAGCGCATCTTCCCCTCGTTGTACCGGGGAAGCGGCTTGAGCGGTCGCGTCTCGTGGGTTGTCCTGTTCACGCGCACGATATCCCCGCCCTGTGATTCAGCGTAGATGTATTGCGCGTCGGTGGGATCGACGAACATCCAGAATCCATCGCCGCCATACATGTTTTCCCAGCGGCTGTTGGTCACGCCGCCCGGATACTCTGAGTCGCCGACCCACGAGCTGTTGTCCTGCAACCCGCCGTAGACGTGATACGGACGGTCGTTGTCCAGGCTCACGTGATAGAACTGCGAGATCGGAAGATTGTCGGCCTTCCACCATTTGTTGCCAGCGTCGTAGGAGTACCACACGCCACCATCGTCGCCGGTGATGATGTGGTCAGTGCTCGTTGGATCGATCCAGACATCGTGGAAATCGCCGTGGGCGCCGTTGGAGATTCCGGTAAAGCTCTGGCCGCCGTCTGAGCTCGCGATGAGCGGACCGTCGGGCTTGTAGACGCGATTCTCGTCCTTGGGATCGACGATGAGGTTCGCGAAATAAAAGGGACGCCAGATCATGGCGAAGCTGCGGTCGCGCATCTCCCAGGTCTTTCCGCCATCGGCAGAGCGATAGAGCGCATTCTTCGGCGGTGCCGCTTCGACGAATGCGTAGACCACACTCGGGTTCGAGGGAGCAGTGGCAACAGCGATCCTTCCCCACGGCTTTGGAGGCAGTCCACTCGCAGTCGATGCATTGAGATCGCTCCACGTCGCGCCGCCATCCGTGCTCCTGTACAATCCACTTGCACTCGGCGCCGTTTCACCGTCGCCGCCAGAGCGGAACGTCCATCCCTTGCGCCTGAAGTCCCACATCCCCGCGAAAAGCGTTTTCGGATTTTTCGAGTCCATCGACATCATCGAGCAGCCGGTGGAGGCGTTGCCGCCCTTGAGTACCTTGGTCCACGTCTGCCCGCCGTTGGTCGTCTTGTAGACGCCGCGGTCCTCGCTATCGCTCCAGAGTTTTCCCGGAACGCAGGCGTAGACGGTATTCGGATCGGACGGATCGACGACGATCTTGGCGATGCGCTCCGAGTCCTTGAGGCCCATGTTCGTCCAGTTTTCGCCGCCGTCGACCGACTTGTAGATGCCATCGCCAATCGAGACGCTGTTGCGCATCCACGATTCGCCCGTGCCGACCCAGATGACTTTTGGATTGGTTGGATCGATGGTGATCGCGCCAATGGATTGAACCGGCTCCTTGTCGAAGACCGGCTTGTACGTCGTTCCGCCATTCTCGGATTTCCAGACGCCGCCGCTGGCCGAGCCGACGTAGAGCGTGAGGCGACTGCCTTCGTGAACTCCTGCGATGGCGGCGACGCGTCCACTCATCGCGGCCGAGCCGATGTTGCGTGCACCGAGGCCGGAGATTGTTTCAGAATCGACTTTGGGAGCGGCGCTGGACTGTGGGCCCTGAGCGAGAAGGCTCGTGCTCAGCGCGATCGAGGTCGATGCAATCGACGAGAGCTTCAGGAAGTGTTTCATCAGCGTAGCCCTCCCTGTTCTTCGCCGCCACCGCCGCCGCTTGCCGGCGCCTTCGGTCGTGTGTATCGACTCTCATCGATCGGCACGTTGATCTCGATTTTGTCGATTGTGATTTTCTGCGATCCCGAGCTTCCCTTCTGCCGAGTCTCCATGGAGAATGGCAGGTACCATCCGCCAACCTGTTTGTAATCGCCGAGTATGGTCTCGGTTTCCTCCGGGGTGCCGCGAATTGTTCGGCGGGTTTCGTACTTTATCGGCACGAACGAATCGGCGTCCATATAGTAGTAGCGCGTGTCGCCGCTCTTGAGCGTGACCTTGAGCTTGTAGACGTCGGTGCCTTCGACCTGGTCCATTCCGACGAATTCGACTTTGTTGCCCTTCGCCTTGTAGTTGATGAGGGGCTCGTCGAAATCCGCATCCTCGACGATCGAGCGGAGCTCGCCTTCGCCCAGTGATTCCGCATCCTTTTTCCCGCCGAACGGATCGATCTTCCAACCGTTCGAGCCGTCGTAAGCGTTTATCGCCGTCATGCCCTGGAGTGAAAACTCTTCCCGCACTTTGTTAGGGCGCGTGCTCTCCTCCACGACGGTGGCCTGGAAGCCGTCGTCGCCGGTCAGCCTGCCGACGCGCCTAATGGTTGTGACTGCCTGGATTTTGTCGGCGCCGCCGACGGTTTTCACGTAGCGGGCGATGATGTCATCAGCGGTGAGCTTGTTCTGGGCTGCGAGTGGCGCGCTGAGCGCCGCGGCGGCGAGTGCGAAAACGATGACGCGCATGGGACGGTCCTCGAAGAAAGGCTTCACCACCAAAGGCGATCCAGCACGGGAAGATTCTGCGAGACCCGAGATTTGTTTGTCAATGAGGCGACTTGAGCGCGACGCGGAGATCCTCTGAAAGCTTTTTTGCCTCATCCGGCCTTTCATGGAGCGCGGCCGGTGTGTTCTGAAAAAGCGCGATCTTCCATCCGTCGCCCTTTTTTACAGCGACCATGGTCTGAACGGCGTTGAGGTCCGGATCTATGTCGTCCTTGTCGGGGGGAACGAGGCCGGTGATGGCGCTGAGTATCGCGACGTCCGGCGCGATGGTTCTCACCTCGCGAACGATCGCGATGTACTTAGGGGTCTGGTGACGGGTAAAGATCTCGCTCACGTGAGCGCCGATCTCCAGCTGCCCGAACTTCCGGGTGCCATCGAATCCGACGAGGTTGCCGTCGGGCGCGAACAGTAGCGCGAAGTCCCGCGCGTTTCTCTTGTCCCAGGCCTCGAGAAGACGCCGATAGAGCTCGCGAACGCCGGCATCGTCCGTCGAGGCCGGACCGGTTGGATTCGTCATGAGCGGGCTTCTCCCTCCTCCTCGAAAAATCGTTCAATGCGCTTGTCGGGCACGAGCCACATCAGCGCGACGGCGACATAAATGGCATCCGAAAGAAGCTGATTCACGAACGCCAGCGGAATGGCCAGCAGGTAGAGCACGACGGAAATCTTTCCTTTGACGTCGCTTCCGACGGCAGCTTTGAGACGCGATCCATCTCCCTGACTCTGCATGATAACGCGCTCGAGGATGTAGTAGGCCACGCCCGTGAACATCAGAACGGCTCCGTAGAGCGCAGTCGGCAGCGCCGCGAAGTGATTCTCGCCCATCCAGCCGGTGACGAACGGCATGAGCGAGAGCCAGAAGAGCAGGTGAAGATTCGCCCACAGAATGCCGCCGGTCACGCGCCGGGTGAGGTAGATCATGTGGTGATGGTTGTTCCAGTAGATCCCGATCACGACGAAGCTGAGGATGTAGGCGAGAAACACGGGCACCAGCGCACTGAGCGCGGCCCAGTCGGTGGCGTGGGGAACGCGCAGCTCGAGGACCATGATGGTGATGAGGATCGCGATTACCCCATCGCTGAAAGCGCTAAGTCGTTCGTTGCCCACGATGTCTCCCTTGGTGGCATGAATCTATGGTCAACTGAGCGGGAAGCGGGAAGCGGGAAGCGCTTGACCGAGGACGCGGACCAACGGCATCGACGATCGCGCACTGATTGAGGATCGAGGACGCGGACTAACTGCGAACTGGAACTGCTCTCACTCACTGGTGCGAGGCGGCAGTTACTAGGTGCCTGCTCTGGGCAAAGGTCTTGACAGGTCAGGTGGAGTAGGGACACAGGCACTGCTCTCGCCCTTGCGCCACGAGAACGCTCCCGGCTTTGCAACTCTTAGCGATTAGCCTCGAGCGAGCAGCAGGTAGCGGCATGGTTAAACGCGCCATCGCGGCGCCG
>JBOHTB010000038.1:0-4451 GCA_050733435.1 Gemmatimonadaceae bacterium
GACCGTTCTCTTCGCGCGTAACCGCAGATCACCACGCCGACCCGTCACCACCGCAGTTACCGGTCACTCACACCGTCCTTGCTCACACCTCGCACCCGTTCTGTTGCAGTTAATGATCGTAGGCTACTGAGATGCGAGTCCTCGCACCCGTTCAGTTGCAGTTAACAAACTCTAAGAGACGAGATGCGAGTACCGGCTATCGCGCGACGAGCCCCGCCAGCGCGATCCGATATTCTTTCGCCTTGGCATCGTACTGCACCCGATATTGCGTCGGGTAATAACCCGAGAGCGGATAGCTCCCCGGCACCGAGACATCCTGCAATGCGTCCGGGTGCGTTTGCAGATAAGCAATCGTCACCATCGGCTCGAGGAAAGTGAAGCGGCCGTTCCACGATCCGTAGATGAACGTCTTCGTGAATTGCTGGTAGTTCTCCGGATGGCCGAGCAAAGCCTGTAGCTCCGGCGAGCGAACGTCCGACCAGTGCACGCCCATCCGTGGCACTGCGACTGCCGCGGGATCTCCGGGAACGATGTAGAACGGCGGGACAAAATCACCCGTCGGCACGTTGCGAGCCTTCGCCGCGAATTGCGGATCGCTAGGCACTATCGAATTCCGCTCCGCCAGAGAAATCGTGTAGAAGTGGAAGTCGAAGTGCGGAAAGGTGTAGATACCCGCCGGCTCGTGGCCGTGCGGATTCCAATCGAGCTCCGCGAATTGATACGGCGCGGGACTGTGCTTCGGAAAGCTCAGGATGAATGGATAGATCATACCGTCGGTGGGAAGTCCGTCGAGCGCTTTCTCGTCTAGGGCGATCCCGATTTCCACTGGCGTCTGTCCCTTCTTCGCCTCGAAGGCGACGTAGGTTCGCGCTCGACCGTTGCCGACCTTGACGGGGTGACCGTAGCGCAGGTGAACGCCCGGTTGAGCATCACCACCTCGGTCTGATGCTACGGTAGCCCCTGAAGTGGCGCGCACTGCCGTCGGCGTGTCTGGGGCGCACGCCGAAAAAAGAGTACAGAATGAAAATGCCGCTGTGGCGCACACAGCGTGTGGCAATCGGATCATCGAGACCTCGTCGAAAATGGAGTGAGCGCGTCCGACGACGTAGAATTCTCGTCAGCCGGCTCGGGCGTTATTACAGAATGATCGTCTATCGAGATTGCCTGGCGCTGTCCCCAAAAATCGGGACACCCTCGGGCGCCACGTTGTGGTTTCTCCGGAAGCGGTTCGCAGGATCGTACTTGGTTTTCACCTTCACGAGCCGCGCGTAGTTGTCGCCGTACGCTTCGCGCACTCGAGATCCATCGTCCTCACCCAGCGCATTCACATACGACACAGCCGCGGACCACGGTTGCATCGCCATGAAGAAACTACGCGTCCACTCGACGTTTCGCGCATCGTCCTTCGCATCGTCCCAGAGACTCAGAACCACCAGGTTGAAGGCGTTGCCACGAGCCGGGAAGGCTGTTTCACTCGGCGCGACTCGCGTCACTGCGCCGTGCAGGTGCTCGAGCTTGACGATAGTACGAGGCGATGTGCGTGCCGCTGCTCGGCTCAGGAAGACGTCGATTGCTTCGTCCGGAAGCTCCCGGAGGAACGTCGATTTCCAGTAGCTCCGAATCCCGTAGGGCGTTCCCGCGTCGAACATCTGTTGCAACGTCACGTACGGCGTGCGAGCAATGAGATCTGCCACCGGCCGTCGGAACGCGCGGAGCGGCGCGAGCAAACGCTCCCCCTCGTCGAGGTTCGGACCACAGTAGGCGGGAATCACGGCGATCAGCGGAACTCCGTCCGAGCTCGTGATCGCAGTCGCAAAGACGGTGAGCTCGTCTGGCAGACCAGCCATCACGAAGTCGCGGTAGTGGCGCAGGACATCGCGAGCGCGCGTGAGCGGGTAAAGAATCATTCCCGAGATGACCGTGCTCACCGGATGCAGGCGATACGTA
This sequence comes from Gemmatimonadaceae bacterium, assembly GCA_050733435.1. Taxonomy (GTDB): domain Bacteria; phylum Gemmatimonadota; class Gemmatimonadetes; order Gemmatimonadales; family Gemmatimonadaceae; genus UBA4720. Next base: position 1,948 of record JBOHTB010000038.1, read on the forward strand.
ATCGACGTGACCACACCGAAGTTGCCGCCGCCGCCTTTCAGTGCCCAGAATAAGTCCGGCCACTCCTCGGCGCTTGCGTTCGCTCGCTTGCCGTCCGCCGTTACCAGCGAGTACGCGAGCGTGTTGTCGCAGGTCATTCCACAGCGTCCCATCAACCAGCCGACGCCACCACCAAGAGTGAGGCCGGCGATCCCAGTAGTCGAATTGATGCCGCCCGTCGTCGCCAGGCCGAAACGCTGCGTGGCATTATCGAATTCGGCCCACGTGAGGCCCGTCTCAGCGGTAGCGGTCCGCGCGATTGGGTCTACCGTGATCCGCTTCATCTGCGACACGTCGATCACCAGCCCATCATCAACTGACGCGAGCCCAGCGACGTTGTGCCCACCGGCGCGAATCGCAGGATAGAGGTCTTCACGCGCCGCGAATCGCACCGCAGCCGCGACATCATCAGCGCTGGTGCACCTGACAATCGCGGCCGGTCTGCGATCGATCATCCCATTCCATAGCAATCGGGCACTGTCGTAGCCCGCCAACGCAGGCGTGAGGATTTCGCCGCGCACCCCTGACCGCAAGGCATCCACGTTCAAGAGCACCTCCGTGAGTCAGGTCGCCACTTCGTCTAAGTCAAGCGGCACGACGCACTCTCGACTCGAGTGCGTTCTCAAAGCTGACAAGCTCACGCAGCAGCGCGTTGTAGCGTGTGTAGGCATCACCCTTTTGCGTTCGCAGTAATCGATATAGGACCAGCTCTGCGTCAACACGAGAGGCCTGCTCCGATGGACGGAGCAATCCAGCACGCGTCAGACGAGTGCGCGCGACCTCAATGAGCAATGCAGGTACGGTCTGCCGACCGGCTGCAAGATCGGCCAAACCCTCTCGCACCCTCCCAGCGCCCGGAAGCCCTGCCAGTGTTTCATCACTAATCATTCGCAAATCCGCCTCGGCGCTATCGCAGAAGTCGCTGAGCACCAAACGGAACGAATCGGCATCGATCGCCGGATACCGCGTCAGCAGCGGCTCGATCTCGCGGAATCTCGCACCTAATGTCTTCACGTCCACCAGGCCTGAATCAACCAGCGCCCGGACATCGCGGAGGTCACGGTCGTGACCGCGTTGCAGCTTCGACAACGCCTGCCCGTATGGATCATAATGAAAAAATTCCACGGGACCGTGGCGGCGAATGAAAAATGCTCCGCTCGCGCCAGTCCGGAACCGCGGGAATGAACTGATCGGGACTCGCCAGCTTCACGTTGATGTCGAGTTCGTCCTTCAGGCTGGCGATCGCTTCGAATAATCCCGCCGGCTCCGGATCTGGCTTGATGTCCACGTCGATCGTCGCCTTGCGCCAGTTGTAGAGCACCGCCGTCGCGCCTCCGGTCAGGTAGATCGTGCCGGGGCCACTCACGCGGTCGCCGAGTGCGGTCATGAACCGTTCGATCTTGTCCCTGTCGGTCTCGCCGCGCATGCAGACTTAAGGTAATACCAACGAGAGACAACGCGAAATCGCCGATTGGCTGTTGCGAAAGGCGCCAGTGACACCGATACTGTCGGAGCACCTCCAGCGTTAGTGACCCCATTGCCGAAGACAGATCAGAAACGGTGTACTTGGGTCGGCGTCAACAACGAGCTGATGCGCGAGTATCACGATCGCGAATGGGGAGTGCCGAACCACAACGATCGCACCCATTTCGAATTTCTCATTCTTGAGGCCGCACAGGCGGGACTGAGCTGGTCGATCGTACTGAACAAGCGCGAAGGGTATCGTCGTGCGTTCAGCGATTTCGATCCGGAAAAAGTCGCGCGCTACACCAAAGCGAGAATCGACAAGCTGACTGTTGATTCTCGCATCATTCGAAACCGCATGAAGATCGAGGCTGCCGTGAAGAACGCGCGCGCCTTTCTGGCCGTGCGGGACGAATTCGGCGACTTCGACAAATACTGCTGGCGGTTTGTCGATGGCCGGCCGCAACAGAATCGCTGGAAGTCAGCGCGCCAGGTTCCTGCCACGACCGCCGAGTCCGACGCGTTCAGCCACGATCTCAAGAAGCGCGGCTTCAGCTTCGTCGGATCGACAGTTATCTACGCGCACATGCAGGCGGTCGGAATGGTCAACGATCATTTGATCGATTGTTTCCGTTACGGAGAGGTTCGACCACGGCGGTCACGGGCAACACCCTGAGCCACCACAAGCGGCAGACGGCACGTAGCGCGGTCGTTGTGATCGCATGGACGTTTCTGTGGGCGGCCGCCAATCCATTGATGGGGCAGCCGAGCCGCGATCCACACACCCCGGGATACGTCGCTGCGAAGGAGCTGCCCGATGGCAGCGTTCCACCGACGGACGCCGAGGGAAATTTCATCATCGGTCCGACGCACACGCCCGCATTTGAAATGGTAGTGCACGAAGGCGTGCCTCGGGGAACGGTTCACACCTTCACGATGCAGTCGGAGGACAGCAGGATTTTTCCGGGCATCGCCCGCGATTCCGGAACGTTCGGCACGCC
>JBOHTB010000039.1:0-15564 GCA_050733435.1 Gemmatimonadaceae bacterium
GCAAGATTGTCCACGTAAAGGCGGCTGACGCATGCTCGATCAACTCAAGAAAAGCCTGGGCGAAGAAGTCGAAAAGCTCCAGCGCGAGCTCAACGTCACGCTCCCGCAGGAGATTCGGAGAGCCGTCGAGCTCGGCGATCTTCGCGAGAACAGCGAGTACAAAGCAGCGCTCGAGCGCCAGCAATTCGTGCAGGCAAGGCTTGGCCAGCTCCGTCAGAGACTGAGCAAGCTGTCACAGATAGATCTTTCCCAGATTCCCGCCGATAAGGTCGGACTCGGCTCGCAGGTCGTGGTGCAGGACGAGAAGACCGGCGAACGTGAGAGATACAGCCTGGTATTCGGCGATTCGGTGGAGTTCGAGGAAGGGCACGTCAGTATGTCTTCGCCCATTGGAAAGACGCTGGTGGGAAGAAGCGTCGGCGAAACCGTCGTGCTCAAATTGCCGGCGATGACGCGACGGCTAAAAATCGTTGACCTGAAGACGATACACGACGCGGCCTAGCCGCACCCTTTCTTCAACATAAATTCGCGGCGCGCGAGCATGCTCTCGCCGACGTTTTGAAGTCGTCCGCCGCGTATGCTGCAGAAAGAGCTTGAGGGCCCGCGGCGACGTTGATAGCGTCCCTGCTGAAGCTCACCAGCATGGAGATCAAAATGTTGAAGTATGGTTTTGCGACGGCTGCACTGGCCTGTCTGCTAGGCTGCGGCGGAAGCGGTTCCAGTTCCGTTGCACCGCCACCGCCACCGCCTCCGCCACCACCCAATGGGGTGTCGGTTACCAACGATTTGTACACACCAGCATCACGCAGCGTAGCCGTCGGCACATCGGTCACGTGGGTTTGGAACACGTGCACGGGCGATGTCTACACGGGCCAGAGCTGTGCATCACATAACGTGACCTTCGACGATGGCGCCGCTTCGGCCACGCAGTCCGACGGCAGCTACAGCCGCACGTTCGATGTCGCTGGAACTTATACCTACCACTGCACGGTTCACCCGTCGATGACGGGGACGATCACGGTTCAGTAGAAGTGGTTCCTCGCGGCAGTCGCCGCGAGACTCGAGGGGCCGGACTTATCGGCTCGAAATCTCGAAGTTGCACCGCGGGCGTCCGGAGCGATCGCAGCGCTCCGCGACGTCCGCGTCGACTACTTCCGCCACTAGCGCCGTAACCGCGGCGCAAACGCAGTGATCCGATTCTACCGCCCGGGACAGGGGACACGCCCGGCCGATGATGTTATACGTGCTCCCGGATTTCTCGACTACCGTCACGCCACCCATTGCGTTGAGAAGACGAGACGCGCCGGCGATCCTCGATGGGAGCGATCCCGACGAGCCACCGAAGCCCGCGGCAAGCCTCTTCCCCACCCGCTTCAGAAAGGCGATCAGCTGTGTCGACGAAAGAGTTTCGCGCAGCTCCGCCACGCAGGCAGCGAGAACGGGCGCGTATGCCCGCGAAAACGACTCTTCGGCTTCCGGCGTGAGAGAGTACAAGTCCGCTGGTTTTCCCGCACCAGCTTTTCGAACTACTCCTTCCTTCCGTACGCTGCCCGCTGTCTCCAAGGCAGCCAGGTGGAATCTGATGGCATTGTCAGTCAGTTCGAGCCGGGCAGCAAGGTCGTCCACGGTGCTGGGGTTTTCCCGCAGCAGTGCGAGCACTCGTCCACGGGTGGCGTCGGGCTTCGCTGATGGTCGTCGGCTCATTTCGGTCATTGACCTCAAATTTAATACGATTGGGCGAATAAGTCAAAGAAATCCTTGACTTATCCCGCCGTGTTTCTTATCCTCTGATCGGAAGGTTTCTGATTCAACTCGTCCAATCGGAGGTTTTTTAAAATGCAACTGCACGTCCGCGTACTCACCGCTGCATCCTTCGCAGCTCTTGTCGTCGCTCTCGCACCAACGCCCTCACTGCACGCGCAATCCCAAAGTACCGCAGCCCTGCTGGACGATCCGACGATCGTTGCCATTTTCGATGCCGCCAACACATATGATATCGAGACCGGGTCCCTTGCCGCGAAAAGGGGACACTCGGATGCCGTCAGGGATTTTGCCGCAATGCTCGTTCGCGACCACAGCAACGTGAGAAAGCAGGGACGAGATCTGGCAAAGTCGCTTGACGTCACGCCAACTCCGCCGGCGAACTTCCCACTCACCGCCGCGCATGCGACTGCGATGAGGTCGCTCCGTGCCGCGAGCGGAACGGAATTTGACCGTCTTTTCCTCCAACACGAGATCGATTTTCACAATGCCGTCATTGATGCTATGACGAAAACGCTGCTGCCCGCTATCCAGAACGCCCAGGTTAAGGATCTGGTGACGAAAGTCGCGCCGGCGTTTGTCGCGCACCGCGACCGCGCGCAGAATCTGCTCGACAATTTGAAGTGAGCGAACACTCCGACGAGCTGACTGGTCCCGACCTCTCTCGAGGGGTCGAGATCAGCAGCGTGCGGCCCGGTCAGATGATTGCCGGTCACGCCTTCGGCGAACCGGTGCTTCTCGCGCACGTCGAGCCAAACTGGTTTGCCATTGGAGCGAAATGCAGTCACTACAGCGCGCCGTTGGCTGAAGGCGTGCTCGTGGGCGAGACGGTGCATTGTCCGTGGCACCACGCATGCTTCGAGCTGCGAAATGGCGCCGCCACTCACGCGCCTGCCCTCAACGATCTGCCGTGCTACGACGTCGTGCTGGAGAACAACATCGTTCGCGTCACCGGCAAACGCACCGCGAACCGTCTGAAGGGAAGGGGTCACCGTCCGCGCACCTCGCGCGCACCTGAGCGAGTCGTCGTCGAGGCGGATCCCGCCGTCGGCCCCGATTCGGTGGTCATCATTGGCGCCGGCGCCGCCGGCAACGCGTGCGCCGAGATGCTGCGCCGCGAGGGATACCGGGGTCCGATTACAGTGGTCGACGGAGACCGTGACGCTCCGTACGACCGGCCCAATCTCTCGAAGGACTACCTGGCTGGAAATGCGCCGGAAGACTGGCTGCCGCTCCACCCGGCCGATTTTTACGAAGCCCAAAGCATCGAGCTCCTGCGAGGAATCACGGCGCGAAGAGTCGATGCGAAAGCAAAGCACATCGAGCTCAGCGATGGCACGTCCCGCAATTTTGGAATGCTTCTCTTCGCGACGGGCGCAAGTCCGGTCCGGCTCCAGATTCCCGGCGCAGATCGGATTCTCTACCTCCGGACGCTTGCCGATTGTCGCAGTATCATCGAGCGGGCAGGCAGCGCGAAGACCGCGGTGGTGATCGGCGCAAGCTTCATTGGACTCGAAGTCGCGGCTTCACTTAGAACGCGCGGTCTCCACATCCATGTAGTCGCCCCCGAGAAGCTCCCTCTGTCGCGCGTCCTCGGCGACGAACTCGGCACTCTCATCAAGGGTGTCCACGAACAGCAGGGGGTCAGCTTCCATTTGGGCCGCTCGGTCAAGTCGATCGACGGAAATGCCGTCGTCCTCGATAACGGCGAGCGGATCGAAGGGGATCTCGTTCTCGCCGGCATTGGAGTACGGCCCAACTTCCAGCTCGCGGAATCTGCCGGCGTGGCTCTCGATGGCGGCATAGCGGTCAACGAATTTCTCGAAACGAGCATCGCCGGTATCTTCGCCGCGGGTGATGTCGCGCGCTGGCCGGATGCCTATTCCGATGTGCGGCTTCGCGTCGAGCACTGGGTGGTGGCCGAGCGCCAGGGCCAGGTGGTCGCTCGCAACATGCTTGGCTTCAGAGACAGGTTCGATGACATCCCGTTCTTCTGGAGCGCGCACTACGACAAGGTCTCGATCCACTACACGGGACACGTCGAGAAGTGGGATGAAACAAAAATCGACGGCGATGTGATCAAGATGGATTGCGCCGTGTCGTACATGGTAGACGGCCAGCGCCGCGCCATGGCGACGATCAATCGTGACCGGCAGAATCTCGAGACGGAGATTGCTATGGAGAAGGAGCTGTTGCTCAAGCCGGCACCGCCCAGAACACTCGAATCAACAGAGGTCTGATCAATGGCAACTCGGCTCGTTCGCGACGCGGCCTTCTCCGCGCCTGCATCTTTCCACCACGATGAGTTCGAGGGGCTCGTTCGCCGCGAGCTCGAGCTACTCGGTGAAGATCCCCAGCGAGAGGGCCTCGTCAGGACGCCAGCGCGCGTAGCGAGTGCACTGAAATGGATGACCCAGGGCTACGCATCCTCCGCTGAGGAGGTTGTGGGCGAGGGAATCTTCGAAGAAGACCACGACAACATGATCATGGTGCGGGACATCGAGCTGTACTCGATGTGCGAGCACCACATGCTTCCATTTTTCGGAAAAGCGCACGTTGCGTATATCCCCAACGGAAAGATCGTCGGGTTATCGAAGATTCCGCGCATCGTCGACGTCTACGCGCAGCGCCTTCAGGTGCAGGAGCGGCTGACAGAGCAGATCGCCGAAGGCCTTTGCAACGTCCTCAAACCCGCCGGAGTCGGCGTCGTGATCGAAGCCTATCATCTGTGCATGATGATGCGCGGCGTGCAGAAGCCAAACTCGAAAACGATAACCTCGGCGCTTCGGGGCGCGTTCAGGGAAGACTCGAAAACGAGGGACGAATTTCTGCGACTCGCTCATAACAGTGGAGCGGCTTCGCACTACTGACGCTCAGGATGCGATTGCGAACATCCGCTCGACATCCTGATGATAAGCGCGGACGCGAGCGATCTTCGCTTGCGAATCCCAACCGAGTATTGGGGCGACGATGTCAGCCGCCCGATCCGCGATCTTCAATCCGTGATCGCGCGTCTCGAACGCGAGGTGCGTTCGTCTGATCAGAAGATCGGAGAGTGTCTGCGCCATCTCGCTGCGGACTCCGTAGACGAGATGAGCGCCCGTATACGGAAGCCCCTCGACGAGTGGCTGGGCGAGATCGGGCGTCTCGCTCTCCAGCATCGAGATCTCTCTCTCCCGCTCTGCCCCGGGAAGCTGCACGGAATCAGTCGCCGCTCGCTTGATTCTCCGGCCGAGTGATCGCTGCACTCCATCGACAATCTCCGACGCCATCGATCTATAAGTCGTGAGCTTGCCCCCAGTGACATTTATCACCCCGAGATCATCGGTGATGATGCTATGCTCGCGCGACACCGCACTCGGGCTCGCGCCAGACGCGTTCGCCAACGGGCGAATGCCCGCCCACGCGCTGACCACGTCGTCTATCGTCAGATGCGCACGATCGAAGTACGCGTTCGCAGAGCGAATGAGGTAGTCGACGTCGGCCGGTGACGCGTGTACCGTCTCTGGGGCTACGTCGGTCCACGTGTCTGTCGTCCCGATGATCGCCTGACGTCCGGCGGGAAGACAGAACATCACGCGACCGTCGACAGGAGAGATCAGTGTCAGCGCGTCGCGGTTTCCAATTCGTTCGCGCGGTACGGAGATGTGCACGCCCTTGCTGCCACGATGGCGTCGCGCTCTATGATCGCTGCTGAACTGGCTCTCCCAGACTCCAGTCGCGTTCACGATGACGCGCGCTCGAACCTCAACGACTTCGCCGCTCTCCTGCGTTCTTATGGTTGCACCGACGGCCGTAGCTCCCGCTACGATCAAACTGGATACCGACGCGTGATTGACGATCGTCGCGCCAGCCGCTTTCGCTGCGAGAGCATTCGCCAGAGTGAGCCTCGCATCATCTGTCCGCGCGTCGTAGTAAACCGCGCCGCCTGTCAGTCCGGCTGAAGACAACGATGGCTCGTGCTCGAGAGTCTCCGATTCGCTCAGGATCGAATGACGCATCGACCGCCCGACTGCCATCAGCTCGTAAATGAGTAGCGCAGCTCTCAACTTGAGCTTTCCAACCCTCGCCCCCCGATAAATCGGCCAGGTGAAGGCAAGCGGCGTCACCAGGTGCGGTGCGATACGAAGCAGAATCTGTCGCTCGCGAATCGATTCGTGCACTAAATGGATCTGTCCCTGCTCCAGGTATCGAATCCCACCGTGCACGAGACGAGACGAGCGGCCGGAAGTACCGCTGGCAAAATCGTCGCGCTCGAATAGCGCAACGTCGAGCCCACGCATTGCCGCGTCGCGAGCCACTCCGCAGCCAGTGATTCCGCCGCCAATCACGAGAACGTCGAATGTCTTTCCGGACGTTTCAGTCATTCTCTCCAGGGGTGTGTGGTCACGATGAGCGGAAGTATAAGGAATTTGACCGCAAGATTCGGATATCGCGCCACGACGGTCACAGACATTATGACGGGGCCTAGATTCCCCTCGAAGAAAAGCGGAGCGTTCATGAACGAAACCAAAGCGTGGGAAGCCGTCCTCCGGAGAGATGCATCCGCCGATGATCTCTTTTTCTACGGAGTGGCCACGACCGGAGTTTATTGCCGTCCGTCCTGTGCATCGCGGCGGCCACTTCGTGACAACGTCGCCTTCTTTTCAACTGCAGAAGCGGCCGAGCGGGCTGGGTTTCGGGCTTGTCGGCGCTGCGGTCCTGCGAACAATGGGTCATCGAACCGGTCGATCGAGAACCTGCGCGAGTACATCGACACCAGTCTCGCTAGCGCCAGCGGTGCGCGAATCACACTCGAGGTGCTCGGCCGCAAGTCGGGAATGAGTCCGTATCATCTTCAGCGGAAATTCAAGAAGCTGATTGGGCTAACGCCTGCCGAATACGTAAGGGCACAGAAAACAGCGCGTCTCAAGGGCGAGCTGAAGCGGGGTGAAAGCGTGAGCCGCGCCACCTTCGGCGCCGGATACGGTTCGAGCAGCAGAGTCTACGGTGATGCGGCCGCAACGCTGGGCATGACGCCCGCGATGTATCGACGTGGCGGCGCCGGCGCTGAAATCCAATACGTGATCGCCAGCACGTCACTCGGCGCACTGCTTGTTGCAGCAACGACCGTGGGCATCTGTGCCGTAACTCTTGGCGCCAACTCGAAGACGCTGGAAGGGGCGCTCGCTCAGGAATATCCGGCCGCAACCCGGCGGGCTGTCGATCGGGCGGCCAGCCCGCTTGGTAAGTGGGTGGACGAGATCGTTGCTGCCGTCGAGGGAGAGTCCACCACACTCACGATGCCGCTCGACGTGCGCGCGTCGACTTTCCAGAGAAGGGTCTGGCGGGAGCTGCGAAAAATACCTTTCGGAGAAACGCGGACCTATACGGAGATCGCGGAATCGATCGGCTCACCTCAAGCTGCGCGGGCGGTCGCGACTGCATGCGCGAGCAATCGCGTAGCCATCGTCATTCCCTGCCATCGAGTTGTCAGGCGCGACGGAGAGCTCGGCGGCTATCGCTGGGGTGTCCAGCGCAAGGAGCGTCTGATAGCTACTGAGCGAGCTGAGCGAGACAGGCGAACGTCCTAGAAAGATAATCCACGCCCGTCTATGTTCCGTGCATGGCAACATTCGGAAACGGGCGCCGTGTCGCTATAGTGGCCGGTGTGCGGACGCCGTTTGCAAAAGCGGGAACCGCGCTCAAATCCATCTCGGCAATCGATCTCGGTAAGCTCTGCGTGGCGGAGCTGCTTCAGCGCACCAATCTCGACGGAAAAGAAGTTCAGGGCCTCGTGTTCGGAACCGTGATTCCCTCGGTGCTCGCGCCGAACATCGCCCGCGAGGTGTCGCTGTTGCCGCAACTCCCCAAGGGAGTGCAGGCATTCAGTGTCAGCCGCGCCTGTGCTTCAGCCAATCAGGCAATTACCGATGCTGCCGATCAGATCGCTCTCGGTCATCTAGACGTAGCCATTGCTGGCGGCTCTGAGTCTCTCTCCAACATACCGATCCTTCACGCGCAGGGTTTCGCGGAATCTCTCGTACTCGCATCGAAAGCCAAATCATTAGGTGGTCGCCTGAAGGCGTTGGCGCGCATTCGACCCAAGGATCTCGTTCCCGTCACTCCGGCGATCGCCGAGCCTTCGACCGGGGAGACGATGGGTCAGTCGGCAGAGAAGATGGCGAAGCTCAACTCCATTCCGCGCGAGGAGCAGGATCATTTCGCCCTGCGCTCACACCGGCTCGCGGCGGCTGGAACCTCGGACGGGAGGCTCACCGCCGAAATAATGCCGGTCTACGTTCCGCCGAAATTCGAGAGCGTAATCACGAGCGACAACGGAATTCGCGAGGACACCAGTTACGAGCAGCTCGCCGCTCTCAAGCCCGTGTTCGACCGGAAGTACGGCTCGGTGACGGCGGGCAATTCCTCTCCTCTTACGGACGGCGGCGCATGCGTTCTCCTCATGAGCGAAGAGAAGGCGCGCGCGCTCGGCTATCCTCCGCTCGGAATCATTCGCTCTTATGCGTACGCGGCGCTCGACCCTGGTGAGCAGCTCCTTCAGGCTCCAGTTCTCGCTGCCCCGGTCGCGCTCAAGCGTGCAGGACTCACGCTGAAAGACATCGATCTCGTCGAGATGCACGAGGCCTTCGCCGCACAGGTTCTGTCCAACTTGAAAGGGTTCGAGTCGAAATACTGGGCAGAGCGCGCAGGTTTTTCGCAGCCCGTTGGCGAAGTAGACAGAGCCAAGCTGAATGTGATGGGCGGATCAATCGCGATCGGCCATCCATTCGGCGCGACGGGTGCGCGCATCACGACGACGCTCCTCAACGAATTGCGTCGGCGCGGTGGACAATTCGGCCTCATGACCGTTTGTGCCGCTGGCGGGATGGGTTTCGCGATGGTGGTGGAGCGCACTCGATGAGCTCGACTGAAGTCACGATCGGAGGTCTTGTCGGGACGCGCTGGAAGCCGGCGCTCTCTGTGGAGGTCAGCGACGGCATCGCGGTGATCACATTCGACCTGCCGAATGAGTCGGTGAACAAGCTCAATCGCGCAGTGAAGGACGAGTTCGTCGCACTGGTTAGCCGGCTCGAGCAGGATACGACGGTCCACGGCGCGGTCTTCATAAGTGGCAAGCCCGATGTATGGATCGCGGGAGCCGACATAGAGGAATTTCTCGCGCTCAAGACTGCAACCGACGCCGAACGTTTGAGCCGCGATGGTCAGATGCTGCTGGACTCGGTGGAGCGGTTGCGTATTCCGATTGTCGCAGCCATCCATGGCGCTTGCCTGGGCGGCGGCCTCGAGACAGCCCTCGCGTGCCGCTATCGAATCGCGACCGATCATCCGAAGACGATCCTCGGGCTCCCTGAGGTCCAGCTCGGACTGATTCCAGGTGGCGGAGGGACGCAAAGACTTCCGCGAAGAGTTGGTCTCACCAACGCGCTGGATCTGATTCTTACGGGGAAAAATGTTCGTGGGAAGAAAGCGCTCCAACTCGGCCTGGTCGACGAGCTTGTGCACCCGTCGATCCTTCGCACGATCGCCATACAACGCGCGCATGAAGTCGCGGACGGGCGACGCAAGAGCGAAAGCCACAGCGGCGGAATGAAGGGACTTTTGCTCGACGCGAACCCCGCGGGTCGCGCGATAGTGCTTCGCAAGGTCCGCGAGCAGACGATGGCAAAATCGCGCGGCAATTATCCCGCGCTGATCGCGGCCATCGACGCGGTCGCCGCTGGGTACGAGAAGGGACCGGCGCACGGATATCGGCAGGAGTCTCGACTGTTCGGCGAGATGGCGATGACCGACGTCTCGCGGCAGCTGATTTTCCTGTTTTTCGCGACGAACGACCTCAAGAAGGATCCGGGCGTCGAGCCGGCTCACCATCCGAATCTCCCGGTGTCGGCGTTCGATCCGCTGCCCGTCGAAAAGATCGCGATCATCGGCACCGGGTTCATGGGAGCGGGCATCGCATCGATTGCAGTTCAGCACGGGAGTCTCGTTCGACTCAAAGACGCCGATCACGCGCGTGTTGCCAAGGGCTACGCTGCAGTCCGCGACGTCCTGAAGGAGCGGCTGACCAAAAAGCAGATAACAAAAGTCCAGTACACGGACTACATGGCGCTGCTCGGCGGCACCGTCGATTACTCGGGATTTGGCAACGTCGACCTCGTGATCGAGGCAGTCTTCGAGGATCTCGCAGTGAAGCACCAGGTGCTGCGCGAGACCGAAGCATCGATCCGCCCGAGCGCAATCTTCGCGACGAACACATCCACGATACCGATCGGGTTGATCGCACAGGCATCCAGCCGACCGGAGCGAGTCATCGGAATGCATTTCTTTTCTCCAGTGCACAAGATGCCCCTGCTCGAAGTAATCACTACTCCGCAGACCTATCCGCAGGTGACTGCGACGGTCGTCGCGTACGGGAAGAAGCTGGGGAAGACCGTGATCGTCGTGAATGACGGACCGGGATTCTACGCCAACCGCATACTCGCGCCGTACATCAACGAAGCGGGAATTCTCCTCGATCACGGTGTCGCGATAGACATCGTCGACAAAGCGCTGGTCGACTTTGGATTTCCTGTCGGGCCGATCACGTTGATCGATGAAGTCGGCCTCGATGTAGCGACCAAGGCGGGCAAGATCATGGCGGAAGCCTACCCGGACAGGATGCAGCCGGCGAGATCGATCCAGGCGGTGGTTGCCGCCGGCCGATACGGTCGAAAATCGAGTAAGGGATTTTACAGCTACGACAAGGAGGGAAAGAAGGGCGAGGTCGATCCCTCCGTATACCCGATCTTTCTGGCGCCCGGCAAAGTTCCGGCGGTGCAGACGATCACGTCTGCCGACACCGAAACCCCGACGCGCGCCGAGATGCCATCGGTGCAAATCCAGCAGCGCACGGTTCTCGCAATGCTCAACGAAGCAGTCCGCTGCCTCAGTGATGGAATCATCCGCTCACCGCGAGACGGCGATGTCGGAGCCGTTTTCGGAATCGGATTTCCTCCATTCCGCGGCGGACCGTTCAGATATATGGACACGCTCGGAGTGAAAATCGTCGTTCAGAGACTGGAAGACCTCAACGCGCGCTTTCCGGGCAGATTCGAGCCGGCGGATCTCCTCCTCGACATGTCTCGGCAAAATCAGTCATTCTACTCGCACGAGCGCGTGTGAGTGGTGGAGTAGCTCCCGCAATGCGCTTCCTTATTCTTGCTTCCGTCTCGGCGGTGTGTATCCCCGCCTGCAGCTCTTTGCCGCCAGGTCCGCCGACTCCTGCTTCTTACCCGAAGACCAGGGCTGAACGCACCGGCTATCTCGAGACGTCGCGCTACGCGGACGTACGACAGTTTCTGGATTCACTGACGAAGCTGCGCGCGCCGATTATCGTCGGCTCGATTGGGAAGACGAACGAGGGGCGCGACATACCCTACGTTATCGCCTCGCGTCCACTCGTCTCGACGCCAGCCCAGGCGAAGGCACTCGGGCGTCCGATCGTCTACGTGCAGGCAAACATTCACGCCGGCGAGATCGAGGGAAAAGAAGCGCTGCTTGCGCTCGTTCGCGATCTCACGTTTTCAAGCGCGCCGAACGCCCTTGATTCGATCGTGCTGATCGCGGTTCCCATCTACAACGCCGACGGCAACGAGCGCTTCGCGTCGCAGTCGGTGAATCGTCGCGAGCAAAACGGGCCGGAGATGGTTGGCACCCGCGCCAACGCCCAGAACCTGGATCTCAATCGCGACTACGTAAAAGCCGAGGCTCCTGAGACACGGGCTTCACTCGCGATGTTCAATGCGTGGGATCCGGATGTGTTCGTCGATCTCCACACCACGGATGGAAGCTTTCACGGATACGCTCTCACTTACTCGCCGTCGCTCAGTCCCGCCGCTGTGTTCGGGGGAGTCTACGCCCGCGACTCGCTGCTTCCTGTTCTACGCGAGCGAATGCGCACGCGCGACGGCTTCGAGGTTTTCGCTTACGGCAACTTCGTCGACGACGAGCCGGGCCTGGTTGGCGACACCACTGTTCATCAGGGATGGGCGACGTATGATGCGAGGCCGCGCTTCGGCACCAATTATTTCGGGATCCGCGGTCGTATTGCCATTCTGAGCGAGGCGTATTCTCACGACTCGTTGCAGCGTCGCGTCGCGTCGACCTATGCGTTCGTCAAAGAGATTCTCTCACTGGTCGCCGAAAAGAGCGCCGCGATCAGATCGCTGAGCGCGCGGGCGGACAGCCTGCCGATGGCGTGGGGAAGATCGCCCGACTCGCTGCAGATGGTGGCGATACGCTCTGAGCTCACAGCCACACCGAAAACGCTCGACGTCATTCGGGAGGACATCGAGAAGACCGGCGACTCATCATTCACCCAGACGGGAGTGCCGAAGGGCGAGCGTCGTACTGGACGATTCCGCGCGATCCGGATGCCGGTATACGACAGGTTCACTTCGACCCTGGATCGATTGCCACCTGCGGCCTATGTCATCGCGCCCGAGGATGGCGCAGTCGCTGCTCTGCTTCGACTCCACGGACTTCGTGTCGACGAATCCGACTCGGCGTGGACAGCGCGTGGTGAATCGTTCGTCATCGATTCCATTGCTACCAATGAGCGCTCGTTCCAGGGACACCATGAGGTGAGTCTCAAGGGACACTGGGAGCGCGGAATTCAGTCGCTGGCGGCGAAGTCGTACATCGTATCGACGGCGCAGCCGCGTGGCGCGCTTGCCGTGTATCTGCTGGAGCCGGAGAGCGACGATGGTCTCACGACCTGGAACTTCTTCGATTCCCAGCTGCGGAAAGGCGGCAAGTATCCGGTGAGACGCATCTTCGATCTGCGACGGGGCCGCGGCGCCGCGCGGAGACGCTCTTCGGCGTCGTCAGAACCGTCGCCCGAGAACTAATGCTCCGCAGCGCACTGCTTTATTTGTCGGGGCAGAAGCAGATCTTTCGATTCGTCCGCAACAACAGACTCGCGAAAAGTTTTGCCAACCGGTTCGTCGCGGGAGAGACCCTCGACACTGCACTCGACGCCGTCGGCCGTCTCAACACCAACGGGATCAGCGCTTCGCTCGACCTTCTGGGTGAGAGCGTGCACAACGAGGCGGAAGCGCGGGCCGCCGGTCAGGCCTACGTGAACATGCTCGACCGGATATATGAGCGACGCGCTGACGCCAACGTATCCGTAAAACTCACCGCGATGGGTCTCGACATCTCGGAGGATCTCTGCGTCGCGACCATGCACAAAATTCTCCAGCGAGCGCGCGAGTATCGCACGTTCGTGCGCATCGACATGGAATCGAGCGAGTACACGCAGCGCACCCTCGACCTGTTCGAGCAGAGACTCTATCCGTCGTACCGCGAGAACGTGGGTATCGTCCTCCAGAGCTATCTATACCGGACGTTCGCTGACGTCGAGCGGGCGAATCTGATCAAGGCGAGGGTTCGGATCTGCAAAGGCGCATACAAGGAGCCGGAGGCCGTCGCGTTCCCGTCAAAGAAAGACGTCGATGCGAACTACGTGCGCTCCATGCACGCGCTAATGCTTCACGGAAATTATCCCGGCATCGCCACCCACGACGAAGCGATCATCAGAGAGGCGAAGCGATTTGCGAAGCAGAATCAGATTGCGCTGACCCGGTTCGAGTTTCAGATGTTGTATGGAATTCGTCGCGACCTCCAGGATCAGCTCGTGCGCGAAGGATATCGAATGAGGGTTTACGTTCCCTTCGGAACGCAATGGTATCCGTATCTGATGCGTCGATTGGCCGAGCGCCCGGCAAATGTGGCATTCCTCACCGGCAATCTCGTCAAGGAGATGGTCGGGCACCGCCGGCAAAAATAAATGGGTCGGTTCATTCCCCCCGACCCCTCGAAGGGCGACCCGAATACCATCGGTGGCTACATGGCAGTCCACGATCGCCCAGCGGCGTTCGAGGGAAGCGATGGCGCGTCGTACAGCGTGGAGATCGTCACCGACACAACCGGCGACGCGGCTCGACCGTTTGCCGCGTACCTTCTTTTCGTCCGTTGGCGCGAGAGCGATCCGGTCGCCACCGGCCATCTGGAAACGGAGTTTC
This sequence comes from Gemmatimonadaceae bacterium, assembly GCA_050733435.1. Lineage (GTDB taxonomy): Bacteria > Gemmatimonadota > Gemmatimonadetes > Gemmatimonadales > Gemmatimonadaceae > UBA4720. The sequence continues at coordinate 13,827 of JBOHTB010000039.1, forward strand.
TTGCGTGGGCGAACAGCGAGGCCGATGCCCGAAAAATGGTAGGCGCACTCATGCTGAATGACGTTAAGACCCGACTAGACGAATTGATCAAGGCGAGGAAAGCCGAGCTCCGTCCCTGGTGGGACGCGATGCGCCGAGAGGGTAGCAGTTGACGCGAACTGAGGGCGTCGTGCTGAAGGGGACCGGCGGTGTCTGGCACGTTCGCGCGGAATCAGGCGACATATACGAAGCGTCGCTTCGCGGGCGTCTCAAGCAGGAGCGCGAAGAGAGCAGAAAGCTCGCGGTTGGCGACCGTGTTGCACTCGAGCTGGACCAGCGCGGCGCACATTGGGCTATCGCGGAAATCCTTCCTCGATATTCACAGTTGGCCCGGCGTGCCCCAGGCGCCGGACAGGGCGAGCGCATCGTCGCCGCGAACGTCGATCAGGTCGTCATCGTATTCGCTGCCGCGCGGCCCGATCCACATCGGCGCATGCTCGACCGATTTCTCGTCATTGCGGAAGCGAATTCGCTTCAATCGCGCATCGTCATCAACAAGATCGAGCTCGTCGACAGCGCGACTGCGGAGAAAAACTTCTCAGACTACGTCACCGCCGGCTATCCCGTTCACTACACGAGTGTCAAGCAGAGCATTGGGCTCTCGGATCTGCACGACGAGCTCGCTGGAAAAACATCGGTGCTCACGGGGCCGTCCGGAGTCGGAAAATCTTCTCTGATGAATGCCATGTATCCTGGCCTGGGCCTTCGCGTCGGCGACATCAGTGAGTCAGTAAACAAGGGCCAGCACACCACAGTTGGTGCACTGCTTCATCCCCTCCCGGACGCAGGATACGTCGTTGACACGCCGGGATTGCGCGAGGTAGGGATGTGGGGCCTCGCTGCCGAGCATCTCGACGAGTGTTTCCGCGAGCTTCGCCCTTTCATTCCTGAATGCAGGTTCGGCAACTGCACCCACCGGGTCGAGCCGGGTTGTGCTGTGCGCAAGGCGGTTGAATCCGGCGCCGTCAGCGCCGAGCGGTACGAGAGCTATTTGAGATTGCGGGACGAGCTGGAGGATTCGGAAAAAAAATGGGCGCCGTACGCCGCCGCATCAAAACCGCAGAAGCGCCGCACCTAGGCACGGCACGGCGCGAGCGCAACAACCCTCTAGTCGGCTCGCAGATCAACGGTCCAGTCGATCTCGATTTCCCTCGATAGCGAGTCCCGCACCGAGCAATACTTCGTTGCCGATAGCTCGATCGCGCGCAAGGCCTGTGCTTTCTCTATCCCGCGCCCGGCAATCGTGAAGTTGAGCGTGATATGCTTGTACCGTCTCGGAACGGTGTCGACTCGCTCGCCAATTACATCGATCGCCAGCGACGAGATTGGCGTGCGCTGCTTCGCAAGAATGTCGACGACATCGTACGACACACACGTCGCCAGCGCGCTAAGCAGCGCTTCAGGCGGACTCTGACCCGTTTCGCCCTCACCGTCCAGTCGAGCCGTCGGTCCATCCGGACGACCGGTATCGAAGCGATGCCCGCCCGCCCAATCGACGCGAATGCGCGAAGGTTTGGCTCCCGTTTGTACCGGCGCTGCAGTCATTTCTCCGCGCCCTTTTCGATGGGAGCGCGCACGGTGTTCCCCCACTCCGTCCAGCTGCCATCGTAGTTTCTCACGCGATCGTAACCCAACAGATAGGTCAGCACGAACCAGGTGTGGGACGATCGCTCGCCGATCCGGCAGTACGCGATGATGT
>JBOHTB010000040.1:0-38406 GCA_050733435.1 Gemmatimonadaceae bacterium
ACCATCGCCACGGCAACTGCTCTGTGCTTCTGCATGAAAGGCGTCCCCTAGATTATGCCTAGCTTAGTCCCGACGGTCTTGAAGGCCGCGATGGCCTGATCGAGATCGTCCCGTGAATGGGCGGCACTGAGCTGACATCTCACACGCGCCTGTCCCTGGGGTACGACCGGAAAGCCGAACCCTGTCACAAAGACGCCTTCATCCAGCAACATGTCACTCATTTTGATTGCGGTGGCCGTCTCACCCACGATTATCGGGACGATTGGAGTCTCTCCAGACAGCGGTTTGAAACCCGCTTCGGTTATAGACGACCGAAAGTAGCTCGTGTTATCACGGAGCTTTTTCACCAGCTCCGGATGGTGCTCCAGATACCTGATCGCGCCGAGCGCGCTCGCTGCCACCGTCGGCGGCAACGCATTGGAGAAGAGCTGGGGACGCGAGCGCTGTGTCAACATGTCGCAGAGCGAGGCCGATCCCGCCACGAATCCTCCCGCCGCGCCGCCCAGCGCCTTTCCGAGTGTCGAAGTGACGACGTCCACCTCGCCAAGTACTCCGAAATGCTCCGGTGTGCCACGGCCTGTCGCTCCGAGCACTCCCGTGCCGTGCGAATCGTCGACAGCCACGATTGCGTCGTGCTCCTTCGCGAGCTGCAGAATGTCGGGGAGTTTCGCGATGCTTCCTTCCATCGAGAAAACACCGTCCGTCCAGATGATGCGGCGACGCGCGCCTTTGGCGGTCGCGAGCTTGGCCCGAAGGTCATCGAGATCGGAATGCTGGTAGACCGCTGTAGTGCACTTGGTGATCGACTTCGCCAACCTTATCGAATCGATGATCGATGCATGGTTGAGAGCGTCCGACACGACGAAGTCATCCTGCTCGACGATTGTCGCGGTGAGTCCCTCGTTGGCGTTCCATGCCGACACGTAACTCAGCGAAGCCTCCGTGCCGACGAGATCCGCTATTGCCTTCTCGAGATCGCGGTGCACGGTGAAGGTTCCGCAAATGAAACGGACACTTCCCGTGCCCGCTCCGAATTTCTCGAGACCTTTGATTCCCGCCTGGACCACACTCGGCTCGCTCGAGAGTCCGAGGTAATTGTTCGACGATAGAATCACGACCTCGCCGCGGCCTTCCATCTGCACCCGCGCGTCCTGCGGCGATGCGAGATAGTTGAGACGTTTGTAAACCTTGTCCTGCTTCAGCTTTTCGATTGCGGCCTTGAGCTCGCCATCGAACTTCGTGTTCAGCGCCACGTACTCCTCGATGATGAGAGTTTCGTCAGGAGACCTCGAATATCACTTTGCCGGCCTCGCCCGATTTGATCGCAGTGATCGCGGCATCCGCTTCGGACAGCGGGAACCGATGGGTGATTACAGGCGTCGGGTCGAATTCACCTGACCTGAGAAACCGCGTCATGAGATGCCAGGTCTCGTACATTCGCCGGCCGACCACTCCATAAATCGTGAGCCCCTTGAATATCACTTCGGTCGCGAGATCGAAGTCGACCTTCTTCGACGGTATGCCGAGCATTTGCACCCGGCCGCCGACGCGCACGAGCGCGAAGGCCTGATGAATCGCCGCCGGTACGCCCGACATCTCGAGCACCACATCGGCACCCAGTCCGCCCGTCGCGTCCCTTACGATTTTCGCGGCTTGCTCCGGATGGATCGCTTCGTCAGCTCCCATGTTCTTCGCGAGCGTGAGTCGCGTGTCGTTCACATCGGTGGCTATCACCAGGGACGCGCCGGCCGCCTTGCAGATGCCGACCGCGAAAATTCCAATCGGACCGCAGCCAGTCACTAGCACCACCGCGCCTGGGATCTCCGCGGTGAGTACAGTGTGGAACGCGTTGCCCATCGGATCGTGAATCCCGCCGACGTCATAGGAGATCGCATCATCCAGGTGCCAGACGTTCGTGGCCGGCATCGAGATGTACTCCGCGAAGCAGCCATCGCGATCGACACCGATGATTCGCGTGTACGGACATACGTGAGAGTTGCCCGTCCGACAGAGAAGGCAGCGGCCGTCCACGATGTGTCCCTCGGCAGTTACCCTGTCACCCTCTCTGACATCGGTGACGAGCCGACCCACCTGCACCACGTCACCGGCGAATTCGTGCCCGACCACGAAGGGCGGCTTGCACCGTCCCTTTGCCCACGCGTCCCAATCGTAAATGTGCACGTCAGTGCCGCACACGCCCGCGCGCCGCACCCGGATAAGAACTTCGTCCTCGCGGATTCTTGGCTCCGCCACATCCTTGAGCTTGAAACCAGGCGCCGCCGATTCCTTTACCAGCGCTTTCACTTGCTACTCCGTTTGGATGGGAGAAAAAGTCTTCGTCCTCACGCGAGGAATTCTAATCTGAAAGAGGCGCAGCGATCTTCGCTTGAGAATCACGCTCGAACGATTCGATCGCAATCAGCATTGCACGCACATCTCTTGCATTCTATATTCGCGATGAGCTACGAGTAGCGATGCGGCTCGTCGTCGCGACGTTTCTGGTTGCGACTCGCGTGCCGGTCAGGACGCGATGCAGGACTCGCCGGTTCATCGATGTCCCGGTGAGATTTTTACTTCATCGTGGAGAGACAACATGGCAGCAGCGAAGAGGGGCGGACGCAAAAAAGGCGGCGCACGCAAAAGCTCGCGGAAGTCGAGCAGCTCGAGAAAGAGCGGCCGCAAGTCGTCCCGAAAGGGCGGCAGAAAGAGCGGACGCAAGAGCCGTTAAGCGTCGGGCTCTCTTGTTGAAACGAAAAAGCCGGCGAGCTCGCCGGCTTTTTTGCTTTCCGCATCTAGCGTGAGTATCGCGCGCTAGCGAGCTCCACGATCCGCTCGATCAGTGCAGCATACTCCAGTCCCGATTTCTGCGCCGCTCTCGCAAACTCGCTCTTCTCCTCGAGGTAGCAATTGGGATTCGCTTCGATGACGAACACTTCCTCCTTATCCGTCACGCGCAAGTCGATGCGCGCGTAGTCGCGCAGCCGCAGCGCCTGAAAGGAATCGATCGCGACCTGTTGTATCTTCTTCGCGAGCTCCTCCGGCACATCCGTCGGAAATATCGATTGGGTTCCTTCGAATTCCGCGCCCTTCTCGTCACCTTCGTCACCCCATTTCGCCTCCCAGCTCGCGATCTTGGGCAATCCTTTCGGAAACTTCGAGAAATCCAGCTCGATTATCGGAAGTGCCTCGAGCTTGCTGTTCCCCAGCACTCCGACATAGAACTCGCGCCCGTCAATGAATTCTTCGACCAGCACCGGTGACTGATACTCCTCCTGCGTTCCGCCCATCACGTCGAGAAGCTCTTTCACGTTTTTAACCACGGATTTCTGCGTTATTCCGAGCGACGCGTCCTCCTGGGGTGGCTTGACGAGCAGTGGAAAATCGATGTCGCCGGCCCAGTCGACCTGACCCCGATAAACGGTCGCGAACTTGGCACTCTGGATTCCATGAAACGCCAGCACCTTCTTGGTGAGGGTCTTGTCTCCGGCGAGTATCAAACCAGCAGGACTGGATCCCGTATAACGGAGATCGAGCAGGTTCAATAGCGCTGCCACGTTCGATTCCAGCGCGCTCTTTCCCCGAAAAGATTCCGCGAGGTTGAATACAAGATCCGGCTGGTCGGTCGCGAGCGCATCGACTAAAGGCTGAACCGCGTCGTCAACCGCGAGCCTTCGCGAGGTGTGCCCGTTCGCGCCGAGTGCCGCATCGAGTTGGCCGAGCAGGGGATCGACCGGCGGATCGAGCGCATCCTTGCTGTGCAGCACGACGATTTTCACTTCTCGGCTGCCGCGCCGTCGACCGCGTTCGTGTACCGGTAGTTCATCATCACCGCGGTTCCAAACGCGGTGAGCTCGATCAGCGTGGCAGCTTCGAGGCCCGACGACCTGAGATCGAGATCCTCCGCACGCTTCGACAGGAAATCGATGAACTGCCGCACGATCGATGCATTCTCGCCAGTCCAATACGAGATGCGTGTTACAATCTCCCGTCTGTGCTGCGCGATGAATTCGCGCGCCGTCATCGCCCCAGGCGCGTGCTCGGAATCGGCGAAGATCGTTTTTAGATCGCCATCGAAGATCCGCTGATCCCGGATCGGAATTCTCTCCTCGTTGTCCTCGTAGTGCTCCGCAACAGTGTACTGCATCGCTGCGACCGGCAGATCTTCTTCGAAAGGCTCGGCGACGGTCGGCACCCTGTCGCCAACCTCCTTCATCACCCTCTCGACGTAATTCAGTTTCGCGAACGCGCCCCAGCCGTCGTATTGCTTGCGCCAGTCCAGATCGGGGGTCAGCCAGACCGCAAACGTTTCTGCGAAGTCTTCGTCCGGATGCTTCTGCGCGTACCAGCCGAGTATGTGGCGCACGTAGTCGTGCGAGAAAGGATCCGCGCGATAGCGCTCGCGGTATGGTCGCGAGTACGGACCGAATATTTTTCGCCAATCGGGACGGTCGTACAGCCGATAAGCGTAGTTGAACGCATGCCCGGCTTCGTGCCTCAGATATCGCATCGACTCGGCTTCGCCCTCGACGGCGGAGGAGTAGTCCTCTTCGATCCTGGACAGGCGCGCGTCGGCGAGATAGAACGGCACGCCGATGAGGGGCGTCCCGTCCGGACATCCCCACTGATCGCTGAGGTAGACCGGCGGCCGGAAGTCGAGTCCCCTGGATGAAAGCTCCTCGTAAAGCTGGTTAACGAGCTTTTCGAGCAGAGTCCCGCGGATCGCCAGGCCAATGTCGGAGATTCGCTGTGCGAGCAGCGCGTGGCGCTCGCCTTCCCAGTTTGGTGTGGGCTGTTCCACGAGGCCGGAACGGGCAAGGGGCGTACCCTTTCCCGGATGCAAAAAGCCCCACCGATCGGCGGGGCTCTTCAAACTATGCGGGGCTCTTCAAACTATATAGTAGCGGCGGCTCTAGGCTGCGCGCGTCGCGGAGTCAGTCGCCTCTTCGGGGACGGGTCCCCAAATGTACGCGGAAAAAACCGGGGTCGGCTCGGTTTTGTCCCCACGCGAAATGACTATTCCGATTGGCTCCGGCTTCTTGGTGTCCTTACGAACCTCGTTCATTTTCCTCTCACTTGGTAAATGCCATTCCCTGACTCGGCACCTTGAAAGGCACTGGTCATACCACGTGGGACGCTTATTCCAAGTGACTGTTAGCTAACGAGTTAGGGACTAGGCCTTGGTACTGATCAGCACCGCTCGTCGCAAAATGACACGCTGTCAGAGGACACCCGTGTCAGAAGGACACCGTCTAGCTCGCGATCTTCCTGGCCAGAAAGTTCGTCGAGCTTCCGCCATCCGCTTCCACGGAAATCGTCCAGCCTTTGTAGTGTCGGCGAAGCTCGGTCACCGAGACTCCGCGCTGGCCTCGGACGATGGTGCCGACCAGATGGACGCCGCCCTCGCGTGTAGCGCTTTGCAGAACCTCGAAAGCTCTGATCCGCTCGTCCGGCGTAAGCCCGGAAAAAGCTGCCGGCGTACAGACCACCGCGCCGAGCGGCGCGTCCGGCGACCAGTCGGCGATAGCCGCCACCAGGCCCTGGATTCTGTCGGTGAGGCCGGCGGCGTGCGCCGCGTTCATCACGCGCTCGAGCGCATTCTCCTCGCTGTCGAGTGCGGTCACGTCGCAGCCGTGCGCCGCGAGATAGAGAACGGTGCGTTCGATCTCGCCTCCGGCAACCAGCACCTTCGATTCCGCGGAGGGATGAATTTCCCTCGCCAGAATTCCATCGGGACGAATTCCCCAGTGTTCGGGTCGTCGGTATTCCTCAAGCAGCTTGATGCGCTTTCGCCGCCAGGTGTCATAGCCGGGAATTCGGAGTCTCTTCCGAATGATCCGATCGACTTCAGCCCAGAGCAGCAGTTCGTCCATCGCGAACTGCTCGCCCGCTCTCAACGACGCAGCGGCTTCGTCGCCAATCTTCAGAATGGCTGAGCGCGACACCGACTCCTTGTAGTTCTCGATTTCGTTCTCTACGTACAGCTCGTACTCGTGCTTGAGAGAACGGGGGATGTGTTGCGCCATAGCCCGGAGCAGGGGTTCGTGCGTGCGTCAGGCGGGTAAGGTAGACGCGCCGATTTTTGACGCAAGGGGCGAAGATGGAAGCTCAGCCGCGCAATGTGCGGCGCATGTACTGAGCGCGAAGTTCTACGCCGCCGTCGAGACGAGTCCCACGCGCACAGCGTAGTGAACGAGGCTCACGACATCGCGCACACCGAGCCGCTTCATCAATTCGCCGCGATGACTCTCGACCGTCTTGACGCTCAGCTTGAGCTCCTTCGCGATCTCGCGGGTGCGATGCCCCGCGGCAACGAGCTTCAGCACTTCGATCTGACGACGTGTGAGCTTCTCCAGAGTGCGCCGCGAAGAGATGGCCCGCTTTATCGCCGCCGGCAGACGAGCGATGTTCTCCTCGAGTACGAGGTCCTCCGCGCCAGCACGAACGAACGCGACTGCCTGCGCCCCGCTCACTCCTTTCGACACCACGATGAGCGGGGCGGTCGGTCTTCGCTCCCTGAGTATGTTCAGCGCCGCCAGCGCGTCGAAATTCTGGAGCACGTGATCGGACAGCACTACATCCGGGGCGAACTCGTCGAGCGCAGTCACGAAGGAAGTCTCGCAGTCAGCGCGATTCACGACCATCGGCATCGCCGACCGTGTCAGCTCGTTTCTGATCAAGGTTGTCCCTGCCTCGTCGTCCTGCACCAGAAGGACTCGCAGGGATTCGGTCACGGGCGATACAAGGCTTTCCACAAAGGTCTCCGGCTGGCCCCTCAGTCGGTCGCGAGCATTGCGCGCCGAGGGCGGGAACATGACTTTGAAACGGGCACATCTGCGTGCTCTTTTACTCTAGTTTGGTGGATGATGATTTGCAACGCGCCCGTCTGTGCCCGAGCTGCCTGAGGTCGAGCGCGCTGCCCGCGCTCTGACGCGGGCGGCCCGAGACAAGACGATTGCCTCAGTGAGGGCTATTCATCCCTCCCTGAGGAAAAAGCTTCCGCCTGCGCGCGCCCGAGCGGCGAAGGGTAGGCGCATCGTTGGCATCGAACGCAGAGGGAAGCACCAGCTGTTGCGCCTCGACAGCGGCGACACCCTCGTCGTTCATTTCAGGATGAACGGCGACTGGGAGATCGGACGGACCGCCGACGATCTCGATCGGTTCGCGCGAGCAGTGATCGACCTGACCGACGGCACTCGCGTCTCGCTCATCGATCGCCGGGCACTCTCGTCGATCACGCTCGACAAGAAGGGCTCATCGTCGCTTCCGAAGCTCGGCATTGAAGCTATCGATCCAGCTCTCGACGCAACCTATTTGGCCGAGGCACTCAGCCGAAAAAAGATTCCCATCAAGCAGGCGTTGCTGGACCAATCCGTGATCGCCGGACTCGGCAACATCTATGCGGCTGAAGCGCTCTGGGAGGCAGCTCTCGACCCGAGGACACCGGCGAGCGAGATCACGCCCGCAAACCTCGAAAAACTGGTTTCGGCCATCAGGCTCGTTCTGAGTCCGAGGAACCGCCGACCGGGGCGCTACACCGAGCGCAAGGGCGTTGAGCGATTCGCCGTCTACGATCGGGAAGGAAAAAAATGCCGGCGGTGCGATGGAATCATCGAGCGGATCGTGCAGGCCGGGCGGTCAACCTACTTCTGCCGGTCCTGCCAGATCGATTAATCCATTACCTCGAGCAGCGCACCCTTGATGTAGCCGGTCTCCGGAATCGTCAGCACCTCCGGATGGTCGATCGGCTGACCGGTGAACGCGCGAATCGCGATGCGTCTGCCGCTATCAGACGCGGCATCCTGCAGCATCCCAAGAAAGAGGTCTTTGGTCAAATGAAAGCTGCAGCTCGCAGTGTAGAGCAGCCCACCTGGCGCGAGAAGACGCATCGCACGGAGGTTGACGTCCTTGTAGCCGCGAAGCGCGCCAGGAATCGCGGCCCGCGTTTTTGCAAACGCGGGCGGGTCGAGGACTATCGTGTCGTAAGTGGCCCCTTCGCGTTCTTTTTCCCTCAGGTAATCGAAAGCATTGGCCTCGACGAACGAGATGTTGTCGAGCGAATTGCGCGCTGCATTTTCGGCAGCGCGACCGAGCGCCGGCCCCGACGAGTCGAGCGCGGTCACGTGGGTCGCCTTCCGCGCCAAATGAAGCGCGAACGAACCGTGATAGCTGAAACAATCGAGAGCTCGGCCCCGCGCGACGCTCCCGACGAAGTGCCTGTTCTCACGCTGATCGAGAAACGCACCCGTCTTCTGACCCGTCCAGGGCGCCGCCAGAAATCTGATTCCGTATTCCTGCACCTCTATCTCGCGCGGCACGTCGCCGCGAAGCACTACGGTCTCGCGTGGCAATCCTTCCTTCCCGCGCAGTGGAACGTCGTTCCTCGCCAGGATTCCGTCGGAGTCGACGAGCGATTCGAGTGAATTGAGTATTTCTTCGCGAAAATGCTCGAGGCCGGCGCTCATGAACTGAACGACGAGCCATGACGCGTATCGATCGCAAACCAGCGAGGGACATCCATCGGCCTCGCCATGAACGAGTCGGAACGCATTCGTGTGATCCTCGAGCGGTGTCCGCCTCGCGATCGATGACGCCAACCGCTCATCCCACCACGCCTGATCGATCACAGCATCGGGATCGCGATCCAAAAGCCGCAACGAAATCTCCGAAAGGGGACTCCAAAGCGCCCAGCCCAGTGGTTTGCCGCGATTGTCGTGCACGAGGACCGCACCCGCATCCATGAGCGGACGCTCGATCACATCGGTGCGATAAATCCATGGATGGCCCGCCAGCCAGCGGCGCGCACCTTTCACATTGACCCGAGCGACAGTCATGCGGTGAATGTAATGGCGGCCCGGACTCGTCCGTACGCTTCTTGCGAAAACCACCGCCATGAAAGAAATCATTCCACTGTCTGCTGGGGCGGCGGCTGCCGGCGGGCTCTTTCTTCGCGAGCATAACCTTAGACTTCAGGCCGAGCGATTGAGTGCGGCCACGCTCGAGAGCCTTCTCAAGGCGATCGACGCCAACGATGCGACAACCGGCGCGCACGTACGCCGCGTCGCGTCATACGCGCTCATACTCGGCGAAGCCGCGAATCTGGACGAGCGCACGCTGCGGAGTATCGAGCGAGTTGCCCTGTTCCACGACATCGGCAAGCTACACGAAGCGCTCACCGACATTTTTCACGACCCGTCCCGCCTCACGCCCGAGGAGCGGCGCGCGGTAATGACCCACCCTCAACGTGGAGCCGAAGTGCTCGCGCCGTTGACGGCTTTCTACCCAGATCTGGGAAAGGGTGTCGCAGCTCACCACGAGCGCTGGGACGGGACTGGGTATCCCCGCGGACTCAGGGGCAGGAGGATTCCGATAGCGGCGCGCGTCGTCGCAATTGCCGATACCTTCGATGCGATCACGCACCGCAGGCGCTACAGCCATGCAAGGAGTCTTGGTGAGGCGACTCGCGTAATCGCGGATGGACGTAGTACCCAGTTCGATCCCGATCTGGTTGACATCTTCCTGAGTCTGCGCGTGCGCAAACAGGTCGAAAAAGCAATGCGGCGCGCGCACGCACCGAAGAAGAAGAGCAGCAACCGACGGCGAGGCGAATCACAACTGGCGCCCGACGTCAGCTTCCGATGGCGCCCGCGAGAGCGCGGGTCGCGCGCTCGGGGTCGTCAGAATTGAAGATCGCGTTTATCACGGCCACGCCGACAGCTCCGTGAATCCTGATTTGAAGTGCGCGGTCTGCGGTTATTCCCCCTACGGCCACGGCTGGCAATTCCACCAGTTTGGCTAATCGCTCGAAGCCGGCCACTCCGATCGCCTCACCGGCATCGTTCTTCGAATCGGAGCCAAAGACCGGTCCGATTCCGACGTAGTCGCCGCCCTTTGCGTTGGCCAGCTCCGCTTCGCTGCCGAGTGATGCTCCAATGATGAACTCCGGCGGAGCGAATCTGCGAATTGCCGCGACAGGAAGGTCGGCCTCGCCGACGTGGACTCCCGCTGCGCCGGCCGCGAGCGCGATATCGGCCCTGTCATTCACGATCACCGGGACGGACACCCTGCTGATTATTTGCCGGGTGATCTCGACGACTTCTCGCGCTGTCGCATTCTTGAGTCGAACCTGAACGCTGGTCGCTCCGCCGCGCACCGCGGCCGCCACGCGATCGACCAGCTGACTCCTCTGGTCCTCTGCGTCGTCCGTGATCGCTACGAGCCGCAGGATTTTCGGATCGAGCGTCACCTTACCGTGACGTATGCGTGCGGCTCGTGGATATGCTGGAAGTTTTCTTCTTCCTGCTCGTCGACACTGGTTTGGTGGATTTCTTCGGAGTCGCTTTCTTTGACGAAGCCGTTTTCGTGGCTGTGGGCTTCGATGTTGCCTTCGGCGCCGATTTGCTCGATGCCTTTGGAACAGTTGCCATCGCGACTCTCTCAACGCGCGTGTTGCCTGCCAGCTTGCTGGCGCGCACTTCTCTGATCGCCGAGGTGTGCTCCCTCAGCGTCATACGAAACTCATGGTGGCCATCGGGACTTGCGACGAAATAGAGATACGGAACGTTTGCCGGGTTGGCGGCGGCGACGAGGCTCGCGACGCCCGGTGACGCGACGGGGCCCGGAGGCAGTCCTTTGTGTACGTAAGTGTTGTATGGTGATTCCACTGCGAGATCCTTGTACAGGACGCGACCAACGTGATGGCCCAGGGCGTACTGCACCGTTGGATCCGCCTGCAAAAGCATTCCGTTCTTGAGTCTGTTGTAGTAGACGGCGGCTATCACCGGTCGCTCTTCCGGCAGCCGGGCTTCTCGCTCGACGATCGACGCCATCGTCACGAGATCGTTTCGATTGATGTTCAACGCGGCTGCCTTCGCATCCCAGTCCGGCTTCCACCTGCGCTCGAAGTCGTACACCATCTCGCGTACGGCCTGGCGCGCCGTAGTGCCCACAGGAAACGCGTATGTGTCCGGGAACAGGTAGCCCTCGAGCGTCGGCGTCGGGATGTCGAGTCTGGCCAGAAGTGCCGTGTCGCGCACCGCGACCTGAACGGATTCAACCGGCACTTTCAGGGTCCGCGCCAGGAGAGGCGCGATCTGGGAAACCGTGTAACCCTCAGGTATCGTGATCGTATTCACCAGTCCATGTCCGCCATGGAGTGCGCTGATGATAGCTGGCCACGGCGTACCGTGTTTGAGTAAATACGTTCCCGGTTTGATATTTCGATCGCCGCCCGTCACGCGAGCGTAGATGCGGAACATCTTCCGCCAGCCGATGAGATTCGCCTTCGATAGCGAATCCGCAGCGTCCGCGAAGCTCGAACCACGCGGAATGATTACGCGCGTCGAAGTCCCGTACGGTTTTTGTCCGCACGCAGCAAGCACAAAGCACCCCGCGACGAATGCCGCGCGGATCTCAGTCCTGAACATTGAGCGCGTTCTGCAGGAGAATCGCCGCCGCGAGTGAGTCCACATCGCCCTTTCGGCCGCGGGCGGATTCTCCAAGCTCTTTAAGCGTTCGCAATGCTGCCGCCGTGGTGAATCGTTCATCATAGAAACGAACAGGCATGCCCGTACGTTTCGCGATTTCCGCTCCCAAAGCGCGTACTTCCCCCGTCCATTCGGTGTCCCGGCCGTCCCCGTCGAGCGGCAACCCCACCACGAAGCCAACGGCGCCCAGCTCCGCGGCGCGCGCGAGAATTTTTGTGATTGGGGGTCTCTTGCCCTCGCGCCGGACAATGAAGCCCGCCGGAGACGCGATCATTCCCAGAGGATCGCTTATCGCGAGCCCGATCCGCTTCCGGCCATAATCCACCGCGAGAAAGCGAGCGAGCGCCGCGTTCATCTCCGCTCCTACCCCTGCGCCATCTGCGTAAAGAATTCCTTGTTGTTCTTCGATTTGGCCATCTGCCGCAGTAGAAACTCGATCGCCTCCGCTTCCGGCATGTCGGCAAGGAACTGTCTCAGCAGGATCACGCGGTTGATCTCGGCCTGGCTGAGCAGAAGCTCCTCTTTCCGCGTCCCCGAGCGGAAAATGTCGATCGCGGGATAGATGCGCCGGTCGGCGATCTTCCGGTCGAGCACGAGCTCCATGTTGCCGGTTCCTTTGAACTCCTCGAAGATCACGTCGTCCATTCGCGATCCGGTCTCCGTGAGCGCCGTCGCAATGATCGTCAGCGATCCGCCGTCTTCGATGTTGCGGGCGGAGCCAAAAAACTTCTTCGGCTTGTGCAGCGCGGTCGCGTCGACGCCGCCGGAGAGAATCTTTCCCGATTGTGGCGCCACGGTGTTGTGCGCGCGGGCAAAACGCGTCAGCGAATCGAGCAGGATCACGACGTCCTTCCCGCTTTCCACGAGGCGCTTCGCCTTTTCGAGAACCATGTCCGCGACCTGGACGTGGCGCGCCGCTCCCTCATCGAAGGTCGAGCTTATCACCTCCGCTCGCGTGGTGCTCGCGATCATCTCCGTCACTTCTTCCGGCCGCTCATCGATCAGGAGCACGATGATCGTCACCTCGGGATGATTCTCCGCAATCGCGTTCGCCATCTTGTGGAGCAGGATCGTTTTTCCAGCGCGGGGCGGCGACACGATGATGCCGCGCTGCCCCTTTCCGATCGGCGTCATGATGTCGACCACTCGCATGCTGACGTCGCCATCTGCCATTTCCAGTCGCAGCCGTTCGTCCGGATACTGCGGACGCAGATTGTCGAACGGGACGCGTTCCTTCGCCTTCTCGGGATCTTCGCCGCTTACACTCTCCACCTTGAGCAGAGCCAGGTACCGTTCCCACGGCTTCGGTGGACGCACCTGGCCGCGAATGTAGTCGCCCGTTCTCAGCCCGAATCGTTTTATCTGCGACGGTGAGACGTAGATGTCATCCGGGCCCGGGAGGTAGCTCCAGTCCTGACTGCGCAGAAAACCATAGCCCTCGGGGAGGATCTCGAGCACGCCGTCGCCGTGCAGCATGATGTCCGTATCGAGCAGGTTCTGCTCGATCTGGAAAATGAGATCCTGCTTTCGAAGACCCGACGAGCCATCGATCTTGAGGCCGTCGGCCATCTCCTGAAGCTCGGTAACGGATTTTCGCTTTAACTCGGCGATATCCACGCTACGGGGAAAGAAAAAGAGGAAAAAGCGGCGGGTGACTGAGCTCGAGCGCTCAGAAGGTGCGGAGTGGTGCGGAGGGGAAAAGGCGGGAGGCGACGCGTCGCCCGATTCACCCGAAAGTAATGGCGACCAAAAACACGGTCAAGTCAGAGATTTATGTAGCGCAGCGGATGCTTCTTGACGTCCGTCATAAGGGAATCGAGCAATGCGCGACTGCGATTGAGCTGTTTGGACAAAGCGCTGTCGGGATGCGCTGCCTGTATTGATCCGACCGGATTGGCGAGCATTGCACTCAGGCTGTCCAGTCTCGACATCACTTCGTTGGCCTTGGCGACGAGCGTGGTGTCGCGACGAAACCTTCCAATGCTTCCCCTGTTCGACGACAGCAGCGCCCGAATGGAGTCCGCGCCGGCCATTACCGCTGATGCGCGAGCCGCGAGCGTGTCGCGCGTCGCGAGAGCGAGCGTTCCGTTTGCGCGAGCCAGCTTCGTCGAAACGCGCGACATGCGGGCACTCACGTCCGAGATTCCAGGCAACCCATGAGTGCGAAAATTCCCGATGCTTCCGTTCTGACTGGCAGCCTTTGCATTGAGCTGGCGCACCTGCGAGCCTAGTGCCGCGAACTCCGGAGTGAGCGTCGACACATCCTCCGCGAGATTCGCGATCGACGCGATCTCACGGGCGTGCAAAGTGTCGCCGTCGTGCAGTGGAGGAGCCAGCGCAGTTCCAGTCGATATGTAAACGATCACCGCGCCGATCATGCTCCCGCCGGGCTCGATCTGCGCGTACGAGTCTCTGCGGGTGTTGGGCAGACCTTCGGCGAGAAAGTCCGTGGTGATGAGCACACGCTCGAGCGTATCCACCCCCGGCGCCCGGAAAGTCACTGACCTTACCAGACCTTCTTTTTTTCCGCCGAGCCAGACTTCGGTTCCAGGAAGAACGCCGGAAGCGTCGTCGGTGACGACGTAGAGAGTTACTTTTTTGCCATGAAGTGCACCGACGCGCGCGAAGAGCAGGGTGATCAGGATCAGTCCGGCGATCACCCCGGCGGCGATTATGCCGCCTCTCAGCTCCGTCCAGTGAAGTTGCCGGGGCATTGGCGTGAATATAAACGCGCGGTTTCTTGACTGCTTATCTTATGTCGCATCGATGAACCCACGACACCGAGCCGAATGCTGATTGGAGTGCCGCGCGAAATCGCCCGTGGCGAGCGCCGTGTCGCTCTCGTCCCCGAGGTAGCGCCCCAGCTGATTCGTGCGGGCCATCGCATCGTTGTCGAGCGACAGGCAGGCTTACGAGCAGGTTTCACGGACGAGAGCTATCGATCGTCTGGGTGTGATCTCGCCGATACGGGAGCAGAGATCTATTCCTCTGCGCAGATGATTCTCAAAATTCAGAGACCAGGGCGCGACGACGCGAGCGGAGAAGCGGAACTGGATCTTTTTAGCGAAGGAGCAGTGCTGATTGGGTTGCTGCAACCGTCTGGCGATCCCTCCCTCTTTCTGCAGCTGGCCGAGCGAAAGATCACAGCCTGCAGCATGGAGCTCGTGCCGCGCACCACCCGCGCTCAGATGATGGATGCTCTCTCGTCGCAAAGCACCGTCGCCGGGTACAAAGCCGTTCTCCTCGCGGCGAACGCCCTTCAGAAGTTTTTCCCGATGCTGATGACTGCGGCGGGGACGGTCCGGCCGGCGCGTGTTCTCGTCATTGGCGCGGGCGTCGCCGGTCTTCAGGCGATCGCCACCGCGAGACGCATCGGCGCCGTCGTCGAAGCATTCGACACCCGACCAGTGGTGAAAGAGCAGGTTCAAAGTCTCGGCGCCGCTTTCGTCGAGCTCGATGTTCACGGCCACGACGCCCAGGATGCAGGCGGTTATGCGCGAGAGCTGAGCAAGGAGCACATCAAGCGCGAGAAAGAGCTCATTCACAAACACGCCGCGCAGGCCGACGTCATCATCACCACCGCTCTCATTCCGGGCAAGCCGGCGCCGGTCCTGATCGAGGAAGAAACGGTTAAGGCAATGCGGCCGGGATCCGTGATCGTGGATCTCGCCGGTGAGCAGGGTGGCAATTGCGCGCTCACTGTTCCCGGTGAGACCACGGTACAGCACGACGTAACGATCATCGCCCCGCTCCACATCTCGAGCGATCTCGCGTTCAACGCCAGCCAGATGTACGCCAGAAACGTTGCGGCGCTGGTAACACTGCTCGCCCCGCAGGGCGAGCTCAATCTCAATTTCTCCGACGACATCATCGATGCTGTCGTCGTAACTGCTGCCGGCGAAGTCAGGAACGCGGGCATCCGCCAGCGCCTCAGCGTCTCGAATCCAGGAATCTCCAACGCGGAGCGAGCAAAGTGAGTCAGGAGCTAGTCCTCGGTATTTACGTCTTCATCATGGCGATCTTCGTCGGCTTCGAAGTGATCAGCCGGGTTCCCTCGGTGCTGCACACGCCACTGATGTCGGGAACGAACGCGATACACGGGATCGTTGTGCTCGGCGCGATGCTCGTCGCGGGGTCTGCCAACACACCGCTGCTGCACGCGCTCGGGTTCATTGCGGTGGTGTTCGGCGCCGCGAACGTCTTCGGCGGATTCGTGGTCACCGACCGGATGCTCGAGATGTTCAAGAAGCGGGAGCCTGGGGCGCCGGAGAAGAAGGATGCTTGATTTTCGCGGCTCGGTGATAGCCGTCTGCTACATCATCGCCGCGATCCTTTTCATTTTCGGGCTCAAGAGACTCAGCTCCCCAGCGACCGCGCGCTCCGGGAATCGTTTGGCTGCGATCGGAATGGCGCTCGCGCTGGTAGTTACGCTGCTCGACCGACAGATCCTCTCGTACTGGACGATCGCACTCGGAACAGTCGTTGGCGCGGTCATCGGGATCTACTTCGCCAGAACGGTCCAGATGACCGCGATGCCGCAGATGGTAGCGTTGTTCAACGGTATGGGCGGCGCTACCGCCGCACTAGTGTCTGTGTCCGAGTTTCTCCGACTGACTGAAGCCGGTCAGTCGATCGCGACCGGTGAATCCACATCGATTGTGCTCGGCACGGCAATCGGAGCAATCTCTTTTACCGGAAGCATCATCGCCTTCGGAAAGCTGCAGGAGATTCTCCCAGGCAAGCCACTACAGTTTCCGCTTCAGCGTCTGATGAACGCGCTGATTCTCGTCGCTGTGATTGTTCTCGGAATACTCGTCGTAGGCGGCGGAGGATCGTCGACGCTCTGGATCCTCTTCGCGGCCGCTCTTGTACTCGGCGCGATGTTCGTCCTGCCAATTGGCGGCGGCGACATGCCGGTGGTGATCTCGATATTGAATTCGCTCACCGGCCTCGCCGCGGCGCTAACGGGTTTCGTGCTCCACAACCAGATGCTGGTAGTGGCAGGCGTCCTTGTCGGGGCTTCGGGAACTTTGTTGACCTTGTTGATGAGCACCGCCATGAACCGCTCAGTCGCGAACGTGCTCTTCGGCGCGTTCGGCGCCGGCACAAGTGGCGCTTCGGCGCAGGCGAGCGACGTCGTTCGCACCGTGAGACAAACGACCGCCGAGGACACGGCGATCGCTCTGGCCTACGCGCGCAGCGTCGTGATCGTGCCGGGCTACGGCCTGGCAGTCGCGGAGGCTCAGCACACCGTTCGCGAGCTGGCGACGGATCTCGAGAAGCGCGGAGTCGACGTCAAGTACGCGATCCATCCTGTTGCCGGTCGAATGCCGGGACACATGAACGTCCTGCTCGCGGAGGCGAACGTTCCGTACGATCAGCTGCTCGAGATGGATCAGGTCAATGGGATGTTTCCGCAGACGGACGTCGTCCTCGTGGTGGGCGCGAACGACGTCGTGAATCCCGCTGCACGCGACGACCCTTCGAGCCCGATTTACGGAATGCCTATTCTAGACGTCGATCGAGCGCGGAACGTCATCGTACTCAAGCGCAGCATGGGTCACGGCTTCGCGGGAATCGACAACGCGCTCTTCTACCACGAGAACACGCGCATGCTCTTCGGCGATGCGCGTCAATCACTGACTCAGGTCGGGCAGGCGCTCAAGAGCGCATAGCTCTTCTTGCTGCGCGCTTTCGATCCTGGCGTTGGTCGAGGCGAGGGGTGTTCTCTGAAAAACTGCTCGCCCGCTCCCTCAGCGAACGCCATATGAGCGGCGTCTGGAGATGGGCGGGACTGCGCGATGTTTTTCAGAGAACACCCCTCGCCTCTCCCCAATCGGCGATCTTTACCGCGCGCAACCACGAGTTTCGCGCGCTCGCGCACATGCCCGTTCTGCGTCGTAGAGAATTCGGAGAGGGCAGGAGGTCGGGGCGATTCCGGAGGAACATCGCGCAGATCCGCCGCCGCCTGGATCGCCATCGACAATGAGTTCGCCGAGGAAGGCGGTCGAGCAGTTCCTCCGGAATCGCCCCGACCGACTGACCCGCGCCGAGATCTAAAAAACACGAATGGCCAGTGCGCGCGGCGGGACTCGAACCCACGACCTTCGGCTCCGGAGGCCGACGCTCTATCCAACTGAGCTACGCGCGCGGTAGAAACGATTTCTCGGAAGGACTAACTTCCTCCGATGACATCCGCGAAACAAAAGATAACGGTTCTTCCCGGCGACGGAATCGGCCCGGAAGTCGTTGACGCCGCGCTCGCCATCGTGACAGCGACCCACGCCCCGATCGAGTTCGAGAAGTGCGAGGCCGGGGCTCGCGCATTTCAGAAAGGCATCAAAAGCGGGATCCCGGCCGACACTATTCAATCAATCGAACGTACGCGTGTAGTCCTGAAGGGGCCGCTCGAGACTCCAATCGGGCACGGCAACAGAAGCGCCAACGTCACGCTCCGCACGCTCTTCGAGACCTATGGCAACATCCGCCCTGTTCGCGAGCTCCCCGGCGTCCAGACGGCATTCACCGGCCGAAAGCTCGACATCGTCATCGTCCGTGAGAACATCGAAGATCTCTACGCCGGTATTGAGTACATGCAGACGCCCGGGGTCGCCGAAGGGCTCAAGATCATTTCGCGCGAGGGCTGCGAGAAGATTGTGAAGCTCGCTTTCGCCTTCGCAATCGCCGAACGACGCAAACGCGTTCACTGCGCGACCAAATCGAACATCATGAAGCTCACGGAGGGACTGCTCCAGCATACTTTCGAGGAATTTGCGCCCCAGTACCCGTCGATCGATTCGAAGCACATCCTGATCGACAATTGCGCGCACCAGCTCGCGATGCGGCCAGAGCAGTTCGACGTGATCGTCACGACCAACATGAACGGTGACATCCTGAGCGACCTTACCTCAGGTCTCACAGGAGGTCTCGGCTTCGCGCCGTCAGCCAATATTGGAAACGACGTCGCCATTTTCGAGGCGGTCCACGGCTCGGCGCCCGATATCGCGGGAAAGAACAAGGCGAATCCGACGGCGCTCGTGCTCAGCGCCGCGATGATGCTCCGTCAGGTTGGTGAAGGCAAAGCCGCCAACGATGTCGAGCAGGCGGTGCTGGTGACGCTCGAGAGCGGCGTGCGAACCAGCGATATGATGGGGGTGCAGAATCCGGCGTCCACGTCCGACTTTACGTCGGCCGTCATTGCCAATCTCGGTAAGCGCTCGCGACTGAGCCCGCCGCGCGATTACACGCGCGTGAACCTGCCTCCAGCGCAACCTGGCGTTAACGTCGTGCCGGCCGCGAACAGGCGCGTCAGCGGAATGGACGTGTACATCGAATCCCGGCTCGATCCCGCCGCGTTGGCCGCGAGCCTCGATTCGCTGTCGCAATCCTCGAGGCTCCGGCTCGAGATGATCACGAACCGCGGCGCCATGGTCTATCCGTCAGCTGGCCGGAGTATCTCACTCGTGGATCATTTCCGCTGCCGGTTCGTAAGCCGCGACTCCGGCGCCCACATCGCCGACGCCGATTGCCTCGCCCTCGTCCGGACAATCGGGGACAACCATCGCTGGATGCACATCGAGAAACTCCAGGAATTCGACGGCGAGGCCGCTTACAGCAAATCGCAGGTCTAGCGCGCGCGATACCCGGCGTTAGATAAGGACCTGGACGCAGTCAATGGAGATTTCGAGATGAGCACCACGTTCGACCGCCGCTCTTTCATGGGATACTTCGCCGGTGTCGGTTTGACCTCGACACTTTTTCCCGGGGTCCTTTGGGCCAAGCTGTCTAGCGGTGCCGACATTACGGTGGAGACTATCGCGAGCGCAGAGGAGGTCGCGGGAGTTCAATTCGATGCTGCCGAGCGGGAGCTTATGCTCGACGGGTTGAAGCAGCAGGAGCAGCGCCTGGACGCGCTTCATAAAATTTCGCTCGCCAACTCAATCAGTCCCGCGATTGTTTTCGACCCCGTTCCACCGGGGAAGAAAATTCGTGTAGCAGAGTCGAAGCGGATGGTCCGGGGCAAAGTGCCACCGCACACAATGAGCACGAATCTCGAGGATCTGGCGTTCCTCCCGGTGACTGCTCTGTCGGAATTGATTCGCACGAAACGCGTCTCATCTCTCGACCTCACCCAGATGTACCTCGCTCGATTAAAGAGGTACGACCCCGTCCTCCACTGCGTCATCACGCTTACCGAAGACCGCGCGCTCGACCACGCTCGCGCCGCCGACGCCGACATCCGGCGCGGAAAATACCGCGGACCACTCCACGGGATTCCGTGGGGCGCCAAGGATCTGTTGGCGGTGCGCGGCTACAAAACCACTTGGGGGGCCGGTCCGTACAAGGATCAGGTGATCGATACAGACGCGACAGTCGTGCAGCGACTCGATGCCGCCGGGGCTGTTCTCGTTGCGAAGCTCTCGCTCGGCGAGCTCGCCCAGGGGGATGTGTGGTTTGGCGCGATGACGAGGAATCCGTGGAAGGTCGATCAGGGATCGAGTGGCTCGTCCGCCGGTCCCGCCTCCGCAACAGCTGCCGGACTGGTTGGCTTCGCAATCGGCAGCGAGACGTTGGGATCGATCTCGTCGCCCTCAACCCGCTGCGGCACCACCGGCCTGCGACCGACGTTCGGTCGCGTACCTCGGACAGGCACGATGGCGCTCTCGTGGACGATGGACAAGCTTGGACCGCTCTGCCGGAGCGTCGAAGATTGCGCGCTTGTGCTCGACACCATTCAGGGGCCCGACGGGCGCGACAACAGCGTCATTCCCGCCGCCTATAACTGGGACGCCAGTCTCTCTCCACGAAAATTGCGCGTAGGCTACGTCAAATCCGCCTTCGATCTGCCACAAACGGATCCTGCCGACCCCAAACGGAATCTGCACCCGACCAAGAAATTCGACGACGCAGCACTCGAGGTCTTCAAGAGGCTCGGCGTAAATCTGATTCCCGTGGACCTGCCAGATGTGCCATACGACGCGATGCGGATCATTCTCACCGCGGAGGCGGCGGCTGCGTTCGACGAGCTCACCCGCTCCGGGCGTGACAAGCTCATGGTGCAGCAGGGAAAGTTCGACTGGCCGAACACATTCAGGACTTCCCGCTTCATTCCGGCGGTCGACTACGTGAACGCGAACCGGCTGCGTTCGGTCGCAATCCAGAAATGGGACGAGCTTATGAATTCGGTGGACGTGATAGTGACGCCGACAGGCGCCGCCAATCTATCGCAGCTCGTCGCAACCAATCTCACCGGCCATCCGGCTCTCATTCTACCGAATGGTTTCCGCGATGACGGAACGCCCGTGTCACTGACCTTCCTGGCAGGGCTATTCCAGGAGGCGAACCTGCTCGCGGTCGGTCGTGCGTACCAGGATGCAACCGATTTTCATCTCAAGCATCCGGTGGTACCGCTGACGCCGGCCGCGAGCGGGTGAAACTCACGGCGATAACGAAAACTCGAGCCGGAAGTACGCTGCGTTGTCGCGGTTCGAGAGGCCGTTGACGCTCACCCCAACGTTCTTGTAGCCAACCACCCCGGTTGTTCTGAAGTTCGGCGTCCACGCGTATTCCAGGGTTGGGCCGATGTCGAACTCGTTTGTCGTGATACCGTTCTTCCCTCCACCCTGCCCAACTACCTCAAGACCGATTCGCGCGGGATGTCGGACAGAGTAGCCGAACGGGACAGATCCACGGCCCCGCGCCCAGATGTACCGGCTGCCGAAGTTGTACTCCGAAAGGAACTGAGTGCTCGCTGCTCGCCGGCCTTCACCGTTGTGATAGGCGCCGAAACTCGCGGTCACTCCGCTCTCTCCACCGGACGCCGTGCCCGGTATCCCTAAAGCCGGATTGTGCACCCAGGAATAACCGACCCCGAACGACACACCCGTGTTCATGCTCGAATGAGCAAGCCCAATCGTTGGATTGATCGCGCTCAAAGTCGTCCGTGCCCCGTTGACCGCGTAGTCGAGAAGCCAGCCATTGAGGTCGAGATAGGGCGTCCATCCCAGCCCACCCGACCCTACGTACATGCCGAGGAGATAGAACTGCGTATTGCGCGTATCGGCTTCCGCAGACCCATAGAGCGACGGATGCAGCTGCGCCTCCGCCGTTCGTGTTAACGTCGCGACGCCCAGGAACGCTACTGCCAGAACAAATGCATTCCGATGTGATTTGAATTTCATGTTCTTGCTCTCTGTTGTGGTTCGAGCGGCTTTTCGATCGGCGGAGCACGCCGGGAAATAGTGTCGACCTCGAGATACGCCACCGCCGCTTTGGCTTGACCGGGGTATGCCAGATTCGTACCCCGGCACAGCTTCCAGCACCATCCCTCGCCCCGCATTTCAACACGCAGCCCAGGCAGATGAGTGGCGGATTGCGGGCCGAAGAGCCCGGCAGAGTTCCTGCATGTTTCGGCCGCATTCGTTTTCCTATTTAGCTGCCCCTACATGCGATTTAACGGACGCCTTTGTTCGCTAACCACCCTGGTCGTTCTGACGCTTTGCGTAAGCAGCGCGGATGCGCAGGGACGGACCAGAAAGAAGACGTCCCGACCGAAGCCGACCCCAACTCGGCCGGCACCAGCCCCGCCCTCTGCCGAGCCGTCACCCGACGGCGAGGCGAATGTGCTGGACGAGCGCGAGCTCTTTTTGAATTCGGCGCGCACCGCGTGGGCGTTCGTGGATCGCAACTACCAGAGCGCGACAGGGTTGTCGCGCGCGCACGATACCTATGCGTTCGTCACGGTCTGGGACATTGCCAGCGGCCTCGCCGCCCTGTATTCCGGCCATGAGCTCGGACTCATTGCCGACGCTCCGTACAATCAGAGGATGCAGCGAGCGCTGTCAACGTTATCGACGATCGACCTTTTCGATAACGTCGCCTTCAACAAATCGTACGAGGCGAGGAACGGCCGCATGATCGACCGCCGCGAGCACGTCTCTTCTCGCGGCATCGGCTGGTCGGTGACAGACATCGGACGACTTCTCATCTGGCTGCGAATCATCGCCGTCAACCAGCCTCATTTCGCCTCCCAGGCTGCCGCAATTGTAAAACGGCTCGATATGGGGCGGCTGGTCCAGGACGGATACCTTCACGGAGAGGATCTCGATCCCCGGACTGGCGCCCGGCGGTCTTTCCAGGAAGGCCGGATCGGGTACGAGCAATACGCCGCATCCGGGTTCGCGCTCTGGGGAGTGCATCCCGAGAAAGCTCTCGATGCGCGACTCAACGCGCTCCCCGTCAATGTGCTTGGCGTCTCCATAGTCGCCGACAAGCGTGGCGATGAGAGGATCACCAGCGAGCCATACATAATGATGGGAATGGAGACGGGCTGGTTTTCCCCCGAGCTTCGGCAGCAGGCTTGGCGAGTTCTCGCCGCTCAGGAGGCGAGATACAAGTCCACGGGCCTGATTACGATGGTGAGCGAAGACGCTCTACCCGATCCACCTTATTACTTCTACTACTACGATGTCTACCGGCAGGGAAAGGCCTTTGTTGTCGACGCGCCGGTTGGATCATTCGTGGAGAAACCGCGCTGGATTAGCGCAAAGGCTGCCTTCGGGTGGCACGCACTTCTTCCTTCCCTCTATACCTTAGCAGCCGTCCAGGCAGTCATGCCCGCGGCGATTCCCGGACGTGGCTGGGGCGCCGGCGTCTACGAGGGGACGACCCGGTCGACCGGCGATGCGAGTCTGAATACCGCTGCGCTGATTCTCGAAGCGGCTGTGTATAATTTGCACGGCCACCCATTTCTCGCCGCTCCGATCCAGTGACGACCGCGCAAAGCGCTAGATGCTGCGCTCAGCCAGTCCCAACGCGTAATCAGCCCACCACTCTCCCGCGGGGGGCGCCCCGTTGCACGCGCCGTCGGATTCACCTGGACTCTTGATCCACAGGTAGGCATCGACGAGCGGATCCGCAGTATTCGTCGTCGGTCGAGATCCAAGTCCACGGCCTGCCGGATTGCACCATTCATCGTCCGATGTGGGACCGAGTCCATTGCGACTGGTGTCGATGACGAAATGCTTTCCGCCGATCAAGGCAGAAACCGACTTGCCGTAAGCGACGAGGTTCGAAGTGTACTGGAAATTCGACACGTTCACGGCGAAGCCATCCGCTCCCGCAACATTCGCTCGCTGAAGTCTGGACGCCTGATCGCTGGGCGAACGCCACGCTGAATGCCCACCGTCCAGGTAAACCGATACATTCACGCTCGCCGACTTTAGCACGCTCACCGCGTACTGGATCAAATCCATTCGGGTGGCCAGGTCGGCTGCCGAGAGACAGTCGGTCTGCGTCAGCGCGTCGGGCTCCAGGATCACCACCGCTTTGCGCCCAGCAAGCCCGTTCGCAAACGCGGCGATCCACGTCTTGTACGCCGCTGCGGAGCCGACTCCTCCAGCCGAAAGGCCGCCGCAGTCTCTCTGCGGAATGTTGTACGCGACGAGAACTGGCACCGCTCCTGCCGTGGCCGCAGTATTAGCGGCGGCACTGACGTCGGCAAAAACGTCGCCGTTCCAGTCACCGAACCACTGCGCTTGTGCGCCGGAAGCAATTTTGTCAATCTGTGCCGCGTCCGCGGGACGTGTAGCGCGCCAGGCATCGGCGGTCTGCTTCGCGCTCGAATTCGGATCGACCCAGAAATTCACGCCGGAGATTGGATTGCCGGTCACGGGAAGGGGCGTAGAAGAATTGTTTCCACCCGCATCGGTCGTTCCGTTGGGCGAAGTTGGCTCTCCAGCGCAAGCCGCCAGAGCGAAAACCGCCACAGCACCGAACCGAACGCATCTTATTTTAGCCATGAATATCTCTCTGAAACGGAGATTGTCCGGAAGCACTGGTATGTGCCGCCGGCTGTTAGCCCCTCTATTCTCTTGACGATCGTGAAAAACCTGCGGCACCTCAGCAGTGCAGTTGGATTTGGTAGGCGCTCGATCGCGCGATCAACTCGCCGATGGGAGCTTGCTCTCTTCGCAGCGATCGTCTGCGCACAGCCGAGCTTTGCCCAGATTGCCGCTCGGAGTCAGAGCCGACGCGTCGTTGATCTGGCCGGTGACTGGCACTTTCTCCCGAACAACGGCACCCGCTCCTTCGCTGACTCCACCGTCAGTGATTCGAGTTGGCCGCTGATGCGCCTTCCATCAAACTGGTTCTTACAAGGTTCAAAGACCTATCCGACAAACGTGGACAAGGGGTCGGCGAATAGTGCAGGCTCGGGCGAGCTCTGGCCGATCGATCCCGAAGGCGGTCTCGACTGGGAGGGAACTGTTTGGTTTCGCCGCAGCTTCGACTGGCAGCCAAACGCGGGCACGCGAGCGATACTCGATCTCGACATGGTGGATTACCTCGCTGAGGTGTTCGTAAACGGAATCCATGCCGGCGGGCACGAAGGCTATTTCCAGAAGTGGTCGCTCGACGTCACTCCCGATCTCCACGCCGGAAAGAACCTCATCGCCATCAAAGTCTCCGCGCCCGAGCTGCCGTTCGACATGTCGGCGCGTTACCCAATCTCATGGCCAAAGGAACAGAACCAGATCAAGGGAATTTTTCTCTATCACGACACTCGGCCAGGCGCCACATCGTCGCGAGGCCAGGAGCGCTCTACGGGCGGCATCCTGCGCGGCATCAGTCTGCGTGAGAGCTCAGGGATTGATCTTGTTCGCGTCAACGTCACGAGTCTCGATGTAACCACTGCATCGGCAAGGCTCGTGATCGAAGCCACTATCCACAACTGGGGCAGAGACACCGTTCGAGCGGACCTGAACGGCGTAGTCTCCGCGAGGAATTTTCAGAGCTACGATCAGCTGCCGTTCAAGCTTGCGGTCGTAGCGCCGCCGGGCGAATCGCGCGTCAGGACTCAACTGACTCTCAACAAACCGGCTCTCTGGTGGTCGTGGGATTTCGGGAAGCCGAATCTCTATCAGCTCGCGTCGAGACTGGTGCCAGCAGCTGACACGACACAAACTCTCGACAGCACGAACACGGTTTTCGGCGTTAGGTCAATTACTCGCGACAGCGCCTGGGTCTGGCGCCTGAATGGCAAACGGATCTATCCGAGAGGCACGAACTACATCGCCACACAATGGCTTTCACAGGCGGACCGGCAGTGGTACGCGCGCGATGTCGACATGATGCTCGCTGCGAACCTGAACACCGTTCGTGTGCACGCGCATCTGGAGCGCCCCGAGTTCTACGATGTTGCGGACTCGGCAGGCATCATGGTCTGGCAGGATTTTCCGCTTCAATGGGGCTACACCGACGAACCCGCATTTCACGCCGAGGCCATGCGACAGGCTCGGGACATGATCGACATGTTCGAGAGCCATCCCTCGATCATCGTGTGGTCGATGCACAACGAATCACCGCACGCCATGGACTGGATGGAAAAGAAAGATCCCAGGCAAAACCTCGCTCTCGACAACGCACTGGAGGCGCTCGTGGCGCGCCTGGACTCCTCTCGTGTCCATCATCGTGATTCCGGAACGGGAGACGCGCATCCATATCCCGGTTGGTACGGCGGAACGGTCGGCGATTTTCCAAAACTTCCGAAGGAAAGCTTCATCACCGAGTACGGCGCCGAGGCGTTGCCCGGAATTGAGACGCTCCGAGCGATGCTGCCCGCGAGCGAGCTCACCGCGCCCGAGACTCACCGATGGGACGAGTGGATCTTTCATGATTTTCAGCCGTCCATGACTTTCGACATCGCCCACGTCAAAACCGGGCTCAGTCTGAGCGATTTCATCAATGACTCGCAGCGCTATCAGGCGCAGCTCACGCGCTTCGGTACCGAGACTTATCGTCGCGCGAAATGGAAGGGGACGACGGGCATCTACCAGTTCATGTTCGTCGATGACTGGCCCTCCATAACCTGGTCGGTCGTGGATTATTTCCGTCGGCCGAAGCCGGGCTATGCCGCCCTCGCCAGTGCGATGCAACCAGTGCTGCCCAGCATCGAGTACCAGATTGACGATCGAGCTAAGCCACTTGCGATCCACATCGTCAACGATCTATTGACCGCTTTCCCGCACGCCGCGCTCAAATGGAGAATTTCTACGCTCGACGGAAATGCCGGCACCGTGTCGTCCCGTACGCTCGATATTCCGGCCGACACCGCATTCAAAGTCGTCGACCTTGGCGTCCATCCTGAGGTGACAAAGGGCACGTCGCGCCTCGATGCATGGATCGAGGATCGCGATGGCAAAGTCCTCGGCAAGACATCGCTCTCCGAGGCCGATTTTCGTTGATAGCAACCGAGACCATGAGGGACTGAAGATGCCGGAAAAGAAATCCACGCTCTATCGCTGGGATTCAATGCGAAAGGAACGCGTCTCGGACATGCTCGAGCGCCGGCTCATTACCGGCGAACGGATGATGCTGGCGCACGTCTATCTGAAGAAGGGCTGCATCGTGCCGAAACACTCGCACGACAACGAGCAGCTCACCTACATCCTCGAGGGAGCGCTCAAGTTCTGGCTCGGCGAGGACGGAGAAGACGAAATCACTGTCGGCGCCGGCGAAGTTTTGCTCATCCCGTCCAACGTTCCCCACAAAGCCGAGGCGCTCGAGGAAACGCTCGACGTGGACATCTTCAGTCCTCCGCGTCAGGATTGGCTCGACAAGAAAGACGATTACCTGAGGCGATAAAGTGGATCTGGGACTTCGCGGCAAAGTCGCGCTTGTTGCGGCGAGCAGCAAGGGACTCGGTCGCGCCATCGCCGAGGAGCTGGCGGCCGAGGGAGCGAATCTTGTCATGTGCGCGCGCGGCAAGGAGACACTGGATCAGACGGCCGATTCCATACGTACGAGTGGCGCGAAGGTCGTCGCGATCGCTGCCGATGTGTCTCAGCCCGCCGACGCAGTTCGCGTCGCAACCCGGGCGCTTCAGGAATTCGGCAAAGTCGACATTCTTGTTACGAACTCCGGCGGTCCGCCGAGCGGCGCTTTCGACAGCTTCACTTCAGAAGCGTGGGACGCGGCGACGCGACTTCTGCTCAAGAGTGCGGTGGAGCTCACGCGCACGGTTTTGCCCGGTATGAAGGAGCGGCGCTGGGGACGAATCCTCAACGTCACATCCATCGCCGCAAAGCAACCGATCGAAGGGCTGATGCTCTCGAACAGCCTGCGTGCGGCAGTGATCGGGTTTGCCCGGACGCTCGCCAACGAAGTCGCTCCCTTCGGAATAACGGTCAACAATCTTCTTCCTGGTTACACACGCACGGACAGGGTGCGGCAGTTGGCGAGTGCGGCAGGTCGACAGGCCGGCGGATCACAGGGCGACGTCATCTCAAAGTGGGAGCGAGAGATCCCAATGGGCCGGCTGGGCGAGCCCCGCGAATTCGCAGCGCTCGCCGCGTTCCTGGCATCGGAACGGGCGAGCTACATCACGGCTAGCTCGATCGCTGTGGACGGCGGCTGGATCCGCTCGCTTCTCTAGATAGGCTGCGAGAGGAAAGGCTGGCCGCGCTGACGATAGAGAGCCGATTCCAGAATCACGCCCGCGGTGTTGAGACTGGCGATACCCGTCGGTGCGAGTGAGGACTCATACACGCCCGCGCCCCACCCGTCTCCTGGAATCGCTGCCGCCTGCACAGCCTGAAACGCTTTCAACGTATAGTCCGTCGGAAAGAGAGCTCGCCATGCAAACGCAGCTTTCGCGCTGACCCATCGCGGCTGGTCTACGAACGATCCGGCATCGGGGCCTTCGACGACGAAGCTGTTTCCGCTGTCGTAGACGCTATAGTAGTAGAAATAGTATGGTGCCTCGGGCATCGCGTCCTCGCTGACCATCGTCATCGTGCCTGTCTGATCGTAACGCGCCTGTTGTGCGGCGAGAAGCGCCTGAGCCTGGTCATGGATCGACGACGCGTACCAACCAGTTTCGAGGCCCATCATCACGTATGGCTCGCTCAGCAAACGAGCCCCTGATCTCGTGTCCGCTGTAATGGGGACGCCGAATACGTCGACAGATTTCGTGTTCGCTGTCGGATCGAGTGAGTTCGAAGCGCGGTTTCCCCACAGCGCAAATCCTTCGGCAGCGTACTGTTCGTATCCGAGTCCGGTCTCGGCGTAGCCGATCTTGGAGCCGGTGTTGGGATCCAGTTCCTCCGCGTGCAGCGTCCCGTTATTGATAAGGCGCGACATGTCGAGCCTGTCGACGATCGCGCCAGCCTGATCGGCGTATTGTGGCTGATTCACCGCCAGAATTCGCAGCCAGATCAGCAACCGTCCCATGTCTGTGTCCGACCATCCATATCCTCTGGAGGACGCGGCGTCGTTCCGATCGACCATTCCACCGGTGTGGGAATCGTAAAACTTGTTGAAGCCGGCTCCGTCGAAGAGCGGCATCGTCGTGAGCGTTCCCAGAATCTGCCGGATCCGGGAATCGTACTCGCTATCGTTGATGATGCCGAGCGCGTGTGCGGAATAGGTCGCTCCGATCTGACTCGAGATGTCCCAGACAGTGACGAATTGGTAGGTGTCGTGAGCCTGGGCGAGGCCGGTGGAAGCCTGCGTGTTGTTGGCGACGAAGGTCCAGGCCAGGCGAGCCGCGTCCAGATATTGTTGCGATTCTGCATCTGTGGGCGGTGGATTCGGGCCGGTCGAGTCCTTGCTGCAGCCTGCCATCGTCACCGCGATGGCTATCAGGGCAAGTGAGTGCTTCACCATAAAAATCGTTTGAAGAGACGGAAAACATATGAGGCGAGATTCGGGCCGCTGTGTTGGGTGACGGATTATCTCTCTTGAATAGCAGAGCTTCGGGGCGGTTGGCACTGCCCAACCATTTGCCCCGTATAATTGTCTAAAATTGCGATCGCCACCCAGCAGCCCACCCTCTAATACGATTTCATGGCCAAGCGCTGTCTACTGCAATGCGTTGTCATTCTTGCATTTATTGCCTCGGGAGCGCGTGAGGGGCACGCGCAAGGCACAAAAAGTCCGTCTACCAAAGTGATGCGCGCTTCGCGACTCTCCGGATCGATCAAGATCGACGGAAAACTGGACGAGCGGGCGTGGGCGGCTGCCGTGCCCGCGACCGATTTCATGCAAAGCTATCCGAACGTCGGCGCGAAGCCGACGGACTCGACGGCCGTGCGAGTGCTCTACGACGACGACGCGTTGTACGTCGGCGTGCGGATGTTCGATTCCGAGCCCAACCTGATTGCCGCTCAGTTGGCGCGGCGGGATGCAACCGGGATCTACTCGGACTGGCTGCACGTCATGGTTGATTCGTACCATGACCGGCGCACCTCTTTCCGGTTCTCGGTCAATCCGCGGGGCGTCCAGAAAGACGTCCTCGAGTACAACGACAACAACGGCGAGGATGTAAACTGGGACGCTGTGTGGGAAGTCGCGACCAGCGTGGACTCAGTCGGGTGGACCGCGGAATATCGGATTCCATTTTCACAGCTTCGCTTCAGCAGCGTTCCAAAGGGAACCGAGCGACTCTGGGGATTTCAGGTCATGCGGGATGTCGCACGTCGGAACGAACGCGACAGCTGGTCGCCGTGGAAGCAGACCGATCCCGGTTTCGTTTCCCTCGAGGGAGATCTCGCGGGAATCGTCGACATCCCGACCCCGCGTCGGCTGGAGATCATGCCGTACGTTAGTGGCAAGCTGACCCGCGCTCCTGGAGATGCAGCCAATCCGTTTTACCGAGCGAACGACGCAAAGCCAAGCGCGGGTGCCGATCTGAAGTACGGACTCCCAAACGGCCTCACACTCACCGCCACGGTCAATCCGGATTTCGGGCAGGTGGAAGTGGATCCGGCGGTCGTAAATCTCAGCGCATACGAGACATTCTTCCCGGAGAAGCGGCCATTCTTTGTCGAAGGCTCCAATCTGTTCAACATTGGATCGATAAACGGCGGCCCATCGTACGGCTCGCAGCAGATTTTTTATTCGCGACGCATTGGGAGGGCGCCGGAGCGCTTTCCGGATGGTCAGTTTGTCGACTCACCCGATGCTACGACTATACTCGGTGCCGGGAAGCTCACTGGTAAAGTGGGCCCGTGGTCGGTCGGACTCCTGAACGCGGTTACTTCCGAAGAAAATGCACGAGTGCTCGATGCAAACAACCTCGAGGCAAGCACTCCGGTAGAGCCGCTGAGCAATTATTTCGTTGGCCGCGTATCACACGACTTCCGCGGTGGAAATACGATCATCAGCCTGGGCGGGACAGCCGTAAACCGCGACTTGGCTGACACCTCGTTCAAGAACTTGCTGCGCTCGAGCGCCGATGTCGGAAGTCTTGACTTCGAGCATCGTTGGGCAAAACGCCAATGGTCCATGACCGGGGCCTTATCGGAGTCCAGAATCAACGGCAGCCAGAACGTCATCGAGAGCGCGCAGACGACGAGCGCACGGTACTACCAGAGGCCGGACGCCGACTACCTGAACGTCGACACCAGCGCCAACTCGCTATCGGGCTACTCCGCCAAGCTCGGTTTGAACAAATCCGGGACCTGGTCCTTCAGCGCGACCGGCAAAGCGGTGAGTCCGGGGTTCGAGGTGAATGACCTCGGTTTCATGGGTCGCGTGGACTACCTGAACTTCGGCACCGCGGGCAGCTACAACAACTTTACACCCAGCAAGCTGCTCCGAAGCTACAGCCTGTTCGCCGGAACCAATCACGCCTGGAACTACGGTGGCAACAAGATCTGGACGAGCTACTTCAATCAGCTGACGCTGAATTTCACCAACCTGTGGTACGTGTACGCGGGAACGGAGTACGACCCCGGCGCGATCGACGACCGACTCACGCGTGGCGGGCCGCTTGGTCTGCAACCCACGCAGTACAATGCCTGGACGCAGATCGCCACAGATGCCCGGAAGGCGATCTCCTACAATCTGTACGCGAGCTTCTGGGGAGACGTCGATCATGGATACTCCAAAGAAGTGAGCGCAGGCCTCGATATGCGACCGAGCTCGTCGATTCACGTGACGGTTACGCCCGATGTCTCGCTCTTCCACAACACCATTCAATACGTCCGGGCGTCCGCCGATCCGTTGGCGACCGCGACGTACGGCACACGGTACGTGTTCGGCAACATCTACCAGACAACTGTCTCGGCAACGACCCGCGTCGAATGGACGTTGAGTCCTCTTCTTTCGTTCCAGCTCTACGCGCAACCTTTCGCGTCCGCGGGACGGTTCAACGGTTTCAAGGAATTGGCGACACCAGCGACGCGCTCTTACATCGTGTACGGACGCGACAACGGCAGCACGATCAGCAAGGTGACGGATCCAACGAACGGGAAGACTGTTTCTTACAACGTCGACCCGGACGGGAGCGGACCCGCGCCGGGATTCTCAATCGGCAATCCGGACTTCCGCACCCATTCACTGCGGGGAAACGCCGTCGTGCGATGGGAGTATAGACCCGGCTCGGCGCTGTTCTTCGTCTGGCAGCAGGAGCGGAGTGATTTTCTCCCGTTCGAGGGCGATTTCCACGCAAACCGAGACACACGAGAGATCTTCGGTCGGCCAAGCAATGTGTTCCTTGTGAAGGCAACGTACTGGTTTGCCCGGTAGAGAAGAACTCCTGACGTTTTAGGGGGTATATTTTCTACAGCAAGAGACCGCAATGCCGACCGACGAGAAGCCCAGCAAAAACGAAGACGAGTACTTCGCCAGGCAGAATCTGGAGATAATCCGGGAGATGCGCGCCAGGCTGGATGCCGAGCGAAGAAAGGTCGAGCGCCATTCGCACCACAACAAATGCCCCCGGTGCGGAGCCGACCTCAGGGAGGAGCACGCCGAGCACGTGAAGATCGATGAGTGCACGGAATGCGGCGGAATCTGGCTCGACAAGGGTGAGTTCGAGCAGCTGCGACGAGTCAATCGGGCACGTGGCGTTTCTGGCGGAGTTTTGGGCTCGCTGTTCAGACGCGGTGCACACGAGCACCGGTAACCGACACGACGGCTGTTGATGCAAGCGGAAGGCGCGCCCACGGGACGCGCTTTTTTTCGGCTCTAGCCAGCGCATATTTCCCGCAATGGCTGACCGAATTATCAGATGGTGCATCCAAGCCGGCGTTATTCTCGCCGTAATCGTCGCTCTCCCGTACAAGCTCTTCGAGCTCGATCGCTACTTCGTTCCGAAGGAGCTCGTGCTGCACGTGGTGGCCCTCGTTATCGCGGTTTTTCTCCTGGCGCGACGCCGATCGCTGTCCTTCGATCTCGTGGATGGCCTGCTCGCGTTCTTTTTGCTCTGGAGCCTCGCCTCATCGCTGTTCGCCGGCAACTACTGGCTAGCGCAACGGGCGCTCGGCATCAGCATCTCTGGTGCGATTGTATTCTGGGGCGCGCGATCCGTTGCTGATCGCGGGGCGTACCGCCCGATTCTCGCCGCAGTGGCCGTTGCCTCGGTGATTGGCGCAGCGTTGTGCCTTGCTCAGGCCTATGGGCTTGAGACCGAATATTTCAGCACCAACCGCTCGCCCGGCGGGACTTTTGGAAATAGGAATTTCGTCGCACACATAGCCGTCATCGGACTGCCGTCGCTCGTTTGGTGCACCGTCACTTCCCGCCGGGCGGCAACGGCAACACTTGGCTCTCTTGGCGCGGCGCTGCTCGCCGCTGCGCTAGTGCTGTCCCGGTCAAGAGCCGCGTGGCTCGCGGTAATAGCTAGTGTTGCCATCCTGTTCGTGCCGATGCTCGCCTCGAGGAAATACTGGGCTGGAGGCGATGTCGGAGGGCGGTTCGGAAGACTTGTGCTTGCGGCGGCGATTGGCGCAATGGTCGCGATGGTATTGCCCAACACGCTCAACTGGAGCAGCGAATCGCCGTACCTGGATACCGCGCGTGGTGTCATCGATTACAAAACTGGAAGTGGACGTGGCCGTCTCGCGCAGTATCGGAACTCGATGCACATGGCGACTGCGAATCCTGTTTTTGGTGTCGGACCGGGAAACTGGCCTGTGGAATACGTGAAATTCGCGCCGTCAAACGATCGATCGCTCGCGGAAGATGGTATGACGGCTAACCCGTGGCCGAGCAGCGACTGGGCCGCGTTTGTGTCGGAGCGCGGCGTGCTTCCGACGCTCGCACTGCTCGCCGTATTCGCGGTTCTGTTCTATTCCTCACTGCGAAGATGGAGTGAGCTAGGCAGTGGTGAAGCAGTACTTGCCCAACTCGTGCTCGCCGGCACTGTCGTCGTGACCATGGTAGTGAGCGCCTTTGACGTCGCATTGCTTCTTGCTGGGCCGTCTTTGCTTGTCTGGAGCGTGCTCGGCGCAACGAGCGGAATTCGCCATGAGGGTCGGGAACGAAGGCTGACGCCGAGGGCATGGGGATTCGCGGCAGCGGGGCTGATCTTGATCGCACTGGCGTCTGCGCTAAGGAGCGCGGGTCAGACAGTATCGATGATGACCGTGGGGCGGGGCGGAATGACAGCCGGATGGGTGAACGGCGCAGCGTGGGATCCGGGCAGCTATCGCATCAATCTGCGTGTCGCGGAGTTGTACTATCGCAGGGGGCGTTGCGCGACCGCTCGTGGTTATGCTCGTAGGGCCGAGGGGCTATTTCCACACGCATCACAGCCGAAAAGAATTTTGAACGGGTGCGGATAGCGGGAAGCGGGATGCGGGAGGCGGGAGGCGGGAAGCGGGAAGCGGGAAGCGGGAAGCGGGGAAGCGGGGAAGCGGGAAGAGGGATTAGGGAAGTGGGGAAGCGGGGAAGCGGGGAAGCGGGAAGAGGGATTAGGGAAGTGGGAAGACGAAGCGAGATGTCTGGATCGTCCCGCGCTTCCCTCTTCCCGCTTCACTCTTCAGGCTTCCCGCTTCCCGCTTCCCTCTTCCCGCTTCCCCCCTCAGTCGGGGCGACTGGATTTGAACCAGCGACCTCCTGCTCCCGAAGCAGGCGCGCTACCGGGCTACGCTACGCCCCGAAAAACGAAGCTCCTCCCACGAGCCGGAGAAGTCCAACACAGTTTAACACGCATTGGTTGCGCGCGGGAGCCTTTTGGTCGGGCCGATTTGCGCGCCCCAACGCGGGCCCAATGCACTTTGCGAAAGATCTCGCAATTCGCAATAAAACGGTGACGGCGCCCAGATTTGTGATACGCCTAAATCGCGTTGCCACAATACGTTAGTGAACCGGTGCGGACCACAAATGTCTCGCGATTTCGCGTTGCAAAGTGGCGGAGGACGGAGTCTTTAGCGTGAAGATCGAAGTGCAGAAGACAACATCTCACTTCACTGACACCGTTAACCATCTGGAGTAATTGCAATGAACGCGACCCGTATTCTTTTCGCCGCGGCAGTCCTTAGCTCGGTTATCGGCGCCAGCCAGGCCAACGCGCAGTGCTCGGGAAATGCCGGCGGTTGTAATACCGTCAACACAGCGTCGACCACCGTCAATGCACTGGTCAAGCTCGGCATGAGCGCGACCACGACGGCGCTGAGCGCACCAACGGCCGACCAGGTCGAAGTTGGCGCAACGCTCGCCGACGCCGGCCCGACTTTCACCATCAAGGCAAATCGGAGCTGGACTCTCAATATCCGCACGAGCAACGCATCGCTCTTCACCTACGTCGGAACGAACGCCGGCACGAAGCCAATCAGTGACCTGACATGGTCCAACGCTGTCGCGGGATCCTACGTTGCGATCGGTACGAGCGACGCGCTCTTCACTTCGGGAGCAGCCGCAACGAACGGAACCGCCGCTCAGGCTTTCTTCAAGACCGTTTGGGCAGCTGGATTCACCCAGCCGAGCAACGCGCCAGGTACATACAGTCTGCCAATAGTGTTTTCACTCACCGCCCCGTAACAGCACGGCGCAGCATCCAACCGCTTATCAAAGGATCTGATTTTATGCGCAGCAAAAAGGGCTTTACCCTTATCGAGCTTCTGATCGTGGTCGTCATCATCGGCATTCTTGCCGCGATCGCGATTCCGAAGTTTGCGAACACGAAGGACAAGGCGTATGTGGCCGCGATGAAGTCAGACCTTCGTAACCTCGCGACGTATGAAGAGCAGTATGCCGCCGACAACAACGGTGCGTACTTCTCAGGTACCGCCACCAACGCGGCACCTGTCCAGGGTTTCGGACCATCGCAGAACGTCACCGTCGTCGCAATAGCGGTCGCTGGTCCGCCGCCGTCCTGGACGGCTACAGCAACTCACTCGCTGTCCGCCCAAACCTGCAGCAACGCGACGGGCACCATTGTCTGCGCGTGAGTAGCAGCGGATCGAGAGCCGCTAATACTCGAGGAATAAAATGGGGAGGCCTTCGCGGCCTCCCCATTTTATTTTATTTCTTCGGCTCGAGTATCTCGCCGATCTCGTGGTTCGCTCCCTCCAGGTGCAATTGCGTCTCCCGGTCTGCCGAGCGGGGAATCGCCCGCCTGATGTCGTCGCGGAGCGATACCAACTCTCCCCTCAGCTCGTCTCGGGCGTCGCCGAGCAACGGCGCCGGAGGCGTGAATCCCGGAAACCGCGGTGCCGGTGTTGTGCTCGGCGGCGGCGGATTCAGCTTCCGATCGATCTGACCGAGATACTCGTTCTGTAGCGTTCTCCGGTAAGGGTCGATCGACACCCGCGACTGTGACAGCTCTGTCCAGACGCCGCGCCGCAAATCATCGAGCATCGAGCCGAGCGGATAAGAATCCGACTTGTTGACTGCCAGCGCTTCGTTCTCGAGCAATCTGTTCAGTCGCTCATCGTTCAGAACGCTCGCGAGCACACGCGATTGCGCATTCGTTACACGCGTGATCATCCCAGCCGCTTCGATTCTGCGGGCGATATCCGGTTGAATCAGATAGGTCGGCGTTTGAAATACGTTCTCGCTCAGGAATCGCATCGCATCCTGTTGCCTCGCGCGTGAAAGCGGAGTGTATACCGCGCCTGGCTGACTTCCGGATTTGTACTGGACCGATTCACCGCCCACAACAGTCGCGACGTGGCTCGCCTCGGTCGCCCACTGCTGGACCGTGCGATCGTAAAGCTCACGCAGATCGTCGTTGTCCTCTCCCGGCCTCGTAGCCGCCGCCGAGATGTAGGTGACGACGCGCCGCAGATTGCGGAAGCCGAGGCCTGTCGATTTAACGGGGTCGGCATCGCCGACGGCTTCGCTTTGTGTTCCGTATCCGCCCTCGTTGTTCTCAGAGAATCGATACCAGGGTACGGTGTCCTGCATGCGCGCCCACTGATCCAGCGTCGGCCTCTCCTGATCCGACGTACGCGCCTGTGGAATGGGCTTGTATCCCCACATAATCGCGTACTTGTCATACGGTCCAATACGCGGAATGATGTCCGCGACGGGAATGTTGTCTTCCGGTTGCGCGACGTAGTTGAAGCGCGAGTAATCCATGATCGACGGCGCGTGACCCATGCGACTTACCCAGCTCGCGCTCCGAACGCTGTCGGCCGGGTAAGTCGAGCTGCCTATTTGGTCGTGGCGCAACCCGAGAGTATGACCGATCTCGTGGGCAATGACGAACTCGAGCAGCCGGCCCATTAGCGAGTCCGGGAAAGGAAGCGTGCGCGCGCGCGGATCAAGCGGCGACGCCTGCGTGAAATACCAATCGCGCTGCAGATTGAGGACGTTGTGGAAGATGCGCACCGATCCATTCAGAATTTCTCCGGTGCGCGGATCGCTGACGTGCGGGCCCTGCGCGTTCTCGATCGTCGAGGGAAGCCAACGGATCACTGTATGACGCACGTCTTCCGCTGACCAGTCTGGATCATTGGCCGGCGGGTCCATCGCGATGATTGCGTTCTTGAATCCCGCTTCCTCGAAAGCAGGCTGCCAATCGAGAATGGCTTTTCTCACCCACGGTTTCCACTGGTCGGGCGTCGCGGGGTCAACGTAATAAACGAGCGGCTTCACTGGCTCCGAAAGTGCCGCGCTCGGATCCTTTTTCTCGAGTCTGTATCGGGTGATGTATGAGCGGTCCGCTGATCTCTGCTCAGTCGTGCCGAAGTCCACCTGGCTGATAGAGAAATACCCGATGCGCTCATCGAAGCGCCGCGGCATCATCGGTTGCTCGGGGAGGCGAACGAGACTCCAGTGAGCGAGCACGCTCTCCGCCGGACGCGGTCCAGCGTTTTGACCACCGCCGCCTCCTCCTCCTTGCGTCGGAGTCGGACTTGGAGTCCCCGTCTGGGTGGCTTCGATCTCGACGTTATCCGGAAACGCCAAGGCGTTCTCGATGTAGGAACGGTGCTCGTCGAGTGTTCCACGAATCGCCTCGAACTCAGGAATGCTCGTCGTGTACAGCTTGGTGACGTCGATGACCGCCGCGCTGTCTGGACCGTACGCCTCTACGTTGAACACCGCAATCACCGGCGGGTAGTTCGACTCTTCGACGGCCCGATAAATTGGCTGAGTAGTATCGGCGACGATCGAGAAAGAGGGGGACCGCAACACCACCCGATTGCCGTTTCGGTCCCATCTCAAGGTGCGCTCGGCGAATTGATCTCCCCCATAGTTGCCAAACTGGCCGCCAGGCAACCGTGGGTTAGCAGCTGCCGCGCGCGTGTACCGGCCGACAAGAAGCATGTCCTTGTTCAACTCCTTCGCCGGAATCTCGAAGTAAAGCTTGTCGTTCACTCTGTGGACGGCGAACATCCCGCGCCGGGTTTTGGCTTCGCGTGTGATGACGCGGTTGTAGGGTCGCGGTTGGGTGGGTCCGGCGCCACGTCCACTATCTCCTTGCGAGCGGGCGTTCTCCGCGGCGCCGGCCGCGCCGTTACGCTGGGGAGCGGGCGAATTGGTTGGCGCCGGCGAAGTCGTGCACGCGGCTGTGACGCAGAGTGCGGAGAGAGCAATAACCTTTTTTGTCGGCATACGAGGGGAGGGAAGGGGATTCGTGCCGAGAGCGCGGACGGTCTGCTCGGCGGTAAAAGTGGCAACCAATATTGAACGAGTGCGCAGCCGCGCGGAAGGATGCAAAAAACCCCGGCGTGCTTCGAAGCACGCCGGG